>JAUSQB010000374.1 GCA_030652715.1 Rugosibacter sp. | reverse complement strand
GTGTCGCGCCAGCCGTCGTCAAAGGTGATCAACCCGGCGCGTTGGGGCAAGCGCTGCTGGCCGTTCAGGTGGGCGGTCACCTCGGCTTGCGAAACGAGGTGGTAATGCTGTTGAATAAAATCGAGGCACTGCCTAAAGCCTTCTACAGTAAACGTGAATTCTTTTTCAGCGTTTTGATATTCGACAGACTGTTTGGGCAACACACGATGAAACATGAACACGGTGAGCGTGCGGCGATTGCGCAGGCGATGCGTCAGACCCAGCACACCCGTGCGATACAACAGTTTGCGCAAAACGGTTTTTGCCACGGACATCAGCCAAGCTCTTTCAGGTGTTCGGGTGTGGAATAGAAATTACGGATGAGTTGCAGTGTCATTCTTGTGCGCGAGGGGCCCCACGGGGTAAAGCGCGGAATTTGATAGGGCGAGGTTTTGCTGTTCGCCACGCCCCATTGCGTAGTGACGGCATAGCGATACCCTGCCTGCTTGACCATTTGAATATGATGCGGTGAAAAATCGACGCCTGGGTGGCCGTTGGGATAGGCAAACGACGTCACTGGCTTATTGATGAGCCCCTCCAGAATCTCTCGTGTCTGGCCAATTTCTTCGCGTGCGCGGTCGGTGTCGCACAAGCCGAGAATGGGGTGCTCTAGCGTATGCGCGCCAATCTCGAAGCCCCGATTGCTGATGGCCACCAGATCATCAACACTCATCGCAGGAACGCTCGAAGAGGATGCGCCAACCTGCGCTTCGAGCTGTTCTAGAAACGGGTCTCTCACGAGGGGGGGTAGATATTTGAAATGAAATTCCAGCGCCTGCAAGGATTTTTCCTTGTCTTTAGGCGTCTGCATCAGCAGCGGTGGCAGACGAATCGCGGTTGTATCCAGCACCGGCTCGGTGCAGGCACGCACAATTTGCGCCAGCCGTTCATTCCACATGGGACGGCCAAAAAACTGGCCGGTGGTGATGAAAAATGTCGCAGGCAAGGATTTTTCTTCGAGCAGCCGCGCTGCGCCATGACGCCATTCAGGATAACCGTCATCGAATGTTATCGCTGCGCTGCGCGGCGGCAGAGTATCCGCTCGCAGGTGTTGAACGGCATCGCCCAGCGGTAACACCAAAAAATATTCCTTGATGAAATCGAGCAGGCGTGCAAACTGTTCCTCGCCCAAGTCCCCTGAAAGCAGCGGGTCAGCGCAGGGGGGGACTTTATGAAACAGAAATACGGAAAGCTTGCCCCGTGCAACCACCTGCAGCACGTCACGCATCAGATCCATTATTGGTTTGCCTCGCGGTGACGGTTGTCATTCATGATGAACTTCGCATTAATTGTGCACTACCGGCGCTGGCTGCATCGAGTGATTTTTAATACTCTCCTGCTGCTCAATCAGAGCACGCTTGACTTCTTGCCGCAGGATTTCCATCAACATCACTGCCATGTAAATGAACTCGGTATAGGCAATACTCACGGCCAGGCCACCGACCAGAAACGCAAAAATAGTGGCCGCCAAACTCCGCGAAAGATCCAGCGCCCACTCGAGCTCTGGGCCGCCCTGTCGTGCCATCCGGCTAATCTGGACACTGTTTTTTAGCGCATTGAACAACAAGCCCATGAAAATAAGAAATCCAAGAAATCCCATATCCCCCAAGACTTCAAAATAAACACTATGCGCCGCGCGAAAAATCTGGGACTCAAGTCCTGTATCAATAAATCCCAAAAGCCCCTTTTGTCCGCGGAAACGATCCCAAACGGGCTGCGTTGCAACGGCATGAAACCCGCCCCCCAAGACTGGATTATGCAGCGCAATGGCACTGCTGACCTGCCAGGCCTCCACCCGTGACATGAACGAAGTATCTTGACCCGCCTCCTGGATAGTTTCCATGCGTTGCGTCCAGGATGCAGGGGCAATGGCTACGACAAAAACAACCCCCACAATGAATACCGTCAGCGCCGGGAGCTTTTTTCTGCTAGTCAGGATCAGCCACAGCCCAACCGCCGCCATACTGACAAAACCACCGCGAGAGTGAGTGCCAATCACCGCCGCGATGGTGGTAATCGCGACTGCCAGGGAAGCCAACCTGAGCCAACGGCTTTTTGAGTAACTTGCCATGTAAAGCAATAAGGGAACTGCCATGACCAGCATGACAGCAAAGTGATTATTGTCGCCAAACTTCCTGAATCCTGCGACAAGATGCGCTCCGCCACTGGAAAAAAACTTCAGGCCATCAATGAGTCCATGGAACCCCATACCCAGGCACATGACCAACACAAATACATGGATTCGATAACGTTTGACAACAACCAGAGGCATCAGCAGCGCAAATGCCAGCTCTTTCCAGAAACGATCGTACAAGCCCCAGTTAAGCGAATTGTCATCGTAAGCAAAAATCGCCGTCAAGCTCCCCTGAATCAGAAACAGGATTAAAAGTACCAGCGTGGGATTGGCTTTCATCGTTCCACGCTCTGTATCCTTTTTAAACAAAATCATCAGGAAGGTAATCAAGGCAAAAATGAAATTCAACCTAACTGGCGCCATAAAACCATACAGATAATTTTCAATGGCAATCAGCCCTGTCCATCCCCAGATCAAGTAGGCGACAAACGTATTTCTGAATGCCAAAGGCACCAGAACCAGAAATGCCCCAAGAAACATCAGATCACGCACGCGGAGCCCCTTGATTGACAAAGGTTGTCTTTTTTTTGCGCACCCGCGTTACTGAATAGGCAAACCACCCCATGTCTTCAGGATTGTTGCTACGCGAAACCCGTATCACCGCGATACACAGGCCAATCAGGCTAATGACATCCAGCGTAAGAAGAAAAGCTTCCATTGTTACCCCTTAACAAGGCATGCCAAGCCATCACCCGGTAGCATGTTTTTTACTTTCAATAATGCTTTCAAATAATTTCAGGGCATTGCCTGCCCATTGTTCCCAACTATTTTGCTCGGCATAGTGGCGTATGACGTTTTCGTCATAGGTCTTTAATGAAGCGGCATTCATCGCTGCGGCAAATGCCTGTGCCGTTCGAGGTTCAACCACCATGCCAAATTCCGGCGAATGAATCGCATCTTTGGCTGAGCTGACATTGGATGTCAGCACCGGACGACCACAGGCCATGGCTTCGAAATACACCGTGGCCCAGCCTTCGGAACTGCTGGATAACAACAGCCAATCGGCGGCCCCCATCCAGAGTGCCACTTCGTCGTGACGACGCTGGCCAGCCAGAATGACATCGTTTTGCAATCCCAAGACGACTACTTCGTTTTCCAGTCGTTGCCGGTTGGGGCCATCGCCTACCAGCACGATGAGTGGAACAGGTTTTCCCTGCTGACGAAGCTCAACCAGTGCATGCAGAATCAGAGATTGGTCTTTGCGGTCAATCAGAAAGCCGACATACACCCCTATTTTTCGATCCAGAGGCAAACCGAGTTGAGCACGGCAATCGCTCTGCGCGCGCACGGAAAACTTCGAGGGATCAACGCCGTTGGTTAAAAAAACTGCTCTTTCCGTTGGACAACCGAGCGTTATGCTACGCCGCATCAAGTCCGAGCTGACTGAAATGACGCGATCAGCATGGCGTAATGTCCATCGGGTCATGGCACCTGCGACAGGGATATCGGGGTATTGGCGCAGGTCAGAGCCGTGGCAGGTTACAATGACTGGGGCTCCGATGGCACGGCCCAGGCGAGTGGCGGCATAGCCGTCGGGAAAAGCAAAATGGCCATCAATCACATCGGGTTGCCAATCGCCATAGCTTGATTCAAGATCGCGGCGTGCGCTACGCGCCATGGTCACGCCCTGCAACCAGGTGGCTGTGCCTGGCACAGAGGCATAACGCGGATAGGTGACGCGGATATTGTTTTCTACGCTGCCTTGTCGCTCAACGCGGGTCCATTTTTTCCAGTCTTCTTTCCCGGGCAGCCACTTGGGGTAATAGGGTGTGGGTACCATCACGCGGACATCGGCGTGAACAGCCAGCGCCTTGGCGCGTTCTATGCAGAATGTGCCAAAAGCCGGAAATGCATGGCTCGGGAAAAGACGGGTCAGCATGAGAATCTTGAGACGTTTCACTCTAATCTTTCTCCTCAAGCAGAATGCGCATGCTGCAACTGGCGCTGCACCGCACAGCCAAACACTGCACTATAACGTGCCAGCACAGCAGGCAGCCCATAGCGCTGGATGATGGACTCTCTGGCGGCCAGATGATCGCCCTCAGCTTGCTGGCCGTACTGTTTCAATAACTCAGCTGCCAGTGCCGATGCATCTTCTGAGGGGGCCAAAGCGCCATACCGGCCATTTTCCAGCAGCGCGGCGTTGCCGCCCACTTGCGTGGCGATAATTGGCAGCGCAGTCGCCATGGCTTCTTGCAAGGTGCAGGAGGTTGCTTCCGACAAGGAGGGCAAAACGAAGCAATCCATCGCGCGCAAGAGCTCGGGAATATCGGACCGCACACCAGCTAACCAGACCTGCTCGCTCAGGCCAGCCATTTGAATGCGTTTCACTATTTGATCATGCAAGGGGCCTTCGCCAACCATGGCCAGCCGCATGCGCTCGGTGCCTGGTGCGCGGGATGTCACCAACTGCACGAACGCCTCGACCAGCAATAGCGGATTTTTAACGGGCGCGAGCCGCCCGACCATGCCGATCACCCAATGTTCACCGCGCCTAAAAGGAAAACCAACCGGCGGCGCGTCATTATCTTGACGAGGACGAAAGCGCTCGGTATCTACGCCATTCGGAATGAAGTGCAAATGCTCAAGGGAGACGCCAATGCTGTTTTTTAAATAATCCCGCTGCGGCTCGGCCACGGCAATGAATTCATGCACGAAGGGTTTATACAGCCGACGCAAGAAACGATAGCGGGAATTTTGGCCACCCAGCTCGCCGACATCCCAGCCATGCTCGGCATGCACGCGCAAGGGCACGCCTGCCAGCGCGGCCATGGGGGAAAATTCCATCGCAGCCAGATTGCAGCTATGCAGCACATCGGGCTTGAGCTTCTTTAACAAACGATAAACCTGCGGATACAACTTGAAGGGCTGGCCGGGGGGTTTATGCAGGGCAATCACTTCAACATCCGACCGCGTAATGCGAGCAGCGAATGTGGCGTCGGCCTCGCTAATCGCCATGATCGTATGGCGAAACTCTGTTGATGGCAGACCATTGGCGAGCTGAACGATGACATTCTCCAGCCCGCCGGTGGCGAAGCGATACACCAGATGCACGACGTGGATGGGATTATTCATTGGCAGAATCGCTCATGCCGAATCATCTTGCCACGGCGGCCGCAACTATCGAACGATTCGCCAACCCTACTACGCGGCGGGCGTTGCCATCCCAGGTTAAATCGAGTTTTTCTATGGTGGCATACGCGCCCGCGCCGAGCTTTTCGCGCAAGGCATCGTCTGCACAGAGGCGGCTTAACGCTTCTTCAAAACCGGTAGGTGCATCAGCATCGAACATCAGCGCGTTTTCATTATCGTTAAGCACTTCCAGTAAATTAGGCGTGCGTGGCGCGATGATGGCTTTGCCCATGACAAGATATTCCATGAGCTTTAATGGCGAGGCATAAGGCACCACGGCGGGTTGCAAGGCGATGTCAAATGCGGCGACCCAATCGGGCACCTGGTCACGGTGGATGACGCCGGTAAAACGCACGCGCTCGCTGAGGTTCAATTGCCTGGCCTGCGCCTCCAAATCAGCGCGCACCGGGCCGTCGCCGACAATGACCAAATGCAAATGGCTCGGTGCAGCAGGTGTAGCCATCCAGCGAATGACGCGATCCACGCCATGCCATTCGCGCACAAAACCAGTGAAACCGAGGACAAGCTTGCCGGTGAGCCCGCGTTGCGCCTTGGCAAAAGTCGGTGATGGCGAGACGGCGAAATGCGCGCGATTGATGCCATTAGGGATCACCGCGATGCGCTCATCCGGCACACCGTATTCTTTAACATGGCTTGCGAGCACTTGGGTGACTGGCAACACAACATCTGCGCTGCGCCAGGCCAGGCCTTCGGCCCACCGCGCCAGTCGCGGCAGCGCCAGCCCGCCGCTATGCTGGGAGCGCTCAAACACCAGCGGGGCATTCACTTCGAGCAGCAAAGGAATATTTAAGCGGCGTTTAAGGAAAACACCAGCGAGCAGATAAAGGTTGTAGCGCTCATAGATCATATCCGGCTGAAACGCTTTCGCGGCCTGTGCCAGACGACGGTAAGCCACGAGGCTGTAGGCAAGCTCGAGCAGCTCGTACAGCGCGTTGGGCAAGGCGCTGCGCAAGCGATGCACCCAGCCGACATTGTCGCCCATCTGCCCGGCATTGCTGGCATGGCTCACCGCTGGCGCTACCATGGGCGAAACTACCCGGACTTCATGCCCTTGCGCGCGCAAGGCGGCAATCATTTCTTCAATATGAACCGCTTGGCCGTCTTTTGACGCCGTGCGATGGTGGTAGAGAATTTTCATGGATTAACGTCAACCAAGGCAGGTTCAGCGCGCAAGCCGCGCCTGCTCAAGCAAAGCGCCTAACGCGGGGCCCGTCTCGGCAAGGAATTTTTTCAGCGCGGCCTCTGCTCCGCCGGGCAAATCTTCTTGCGCATAAACAAAGACGGCGGCAGCATCATCGCCATGGCCCCGCAGCCGTGCCAATGCAAGCCAAAGCTTGCCAAGATGATCGCTGCTGGTCAGCTGGCCGTCAATCCAGTACCACTGCCAGACGCGCAACTGCACGGGCTCGGCGGTGAGCGCGCTTTGCTGTTTTAACTGCGCACTCTGCACAATGAGATGTTTCCCCGCCACAGTGACAGGATGCGAACCCTGCTCTATCTGCAGCCAGTTTTCATCGCCGCTTTTTACCAGCGCGTTTTCCGAGCTGATGAGCTTGCGGTCATAACCCTGATGCCGGTAGTAGGCAATATGCACGCCGACACGTTGCGCACCCTGGCTAAAAGTGGCGATCTCAATAGCAGAAGGGTTGGCAAATGCAGGCTGCCAGTTGCTGAGCGCTTGTGCGTCCTGAACCCAGCCGCCCGTCGCCAAAGCCTCGGCAGAAAGCGTGGGCGCTGCTCCGCTATTTTGCGCATCCAGCATCTTGAGTGCACCATAGGGCAACAGCGCTACGCTTAACGCGAGCAACGGTGCGATAACAAAACCTTGCGCAGTGCCATGGCGTTTGGCATGACTTTTCGCATTAAATGCGACCGATGCGGCAACAGTTGCTGCCATCAAGGCTGCGTCGTCATCGTCTTCGCGCCAGCGCATGCCGATGGCAAACATGATCAAGATAATGATGCCAAAAAATACCCAGCCATAAATCAGATGATCAGCGCCGGCGGCCAGTTCGTTACCCGATAAATGACCCAGCATGACAATGATGTAAGCACGAACCCAGTTGGCGATCACCGGGACGATAATGGAAACACCGACGAAGATCAGCCGACGCTTGAGCGAACGATAGTTGAGATAGGCGAAGAGCGTGCCGACGGTCACCGAAGCGATCAGATACCGCACCCCGCTACAGGCTTCAACCACCGACCAGCGGCCCGAAGGAATGACAAACTGCAGCCCTTCCTGATACACCGGAACACCCGATGCACGCAAACCCAATACAGTCATGGTAGCGGTCCATTCCATGAATTTGGGCATGACAAATTCGCCGATTGGCACGGCAAAAAGCAGGAAGCACAGAGGAAAGAGGATTTGTCGTGCAGCCGGAATGCCAATGACTAGCGGCACCGCCAGAATAAGCATGGCTGTCATGGCCAGTTGTGTTACGGCATTTACAGCGGCGAGCTCACCGAGCAACCAGGCGAATGCTAATGCCAACAGCGGCAGAGCAAGCCATAAGGAAGGTTGCGGCTGGAAGCGCGCCAGCACTTTGCGCTTTTCCCAGATGAGCCATAGGCTGATGGGTGCGACCAAAAAAGCATGGGTAAAGGTTTCGGATCGCCACCAGATCGAGACCATGCCGAGAGCTGTTTCCCGATAAATAACGATTAGTCCGACCAGCGTCAACATGACAGCAAGCAAGGCGGCACGCCATTGGAAAACCGGAAAAATCGGTGCTGGCGAGACGGCGTTCATAGGGCGGGCTCCTCGATATAACGGTCGATCTGCGATAAATGGGCATCCCAGCTATAGCGCTTTAACACACACTCACGCGCCGCTGCACCGATACGCTGCGCCATGGCGGGTTCCGCCAGCAACGCATTGATGTGCGCGATATAGTCTTCGGCTGTTGTGGCACACAACAGCTCCGTGCCCGGCTCAGCGACTATGGGCTCGGCGCAAGTGGTTGACGCAACAACGGCTTGCGCCATGGCCATGGCCTCCAGTACTTTGTTTTGAATGCCGCGGGCGATGCGCAGTGGCGCAACGATGACAGCTGCATGCGCGATGTAGGGCCGCACATCATCGACCGTGCCGGTGACCACAATGCCTGCGGCAGGATCAGCGGCCAGCGACTGCACAGCGGCATCCGGGCTGCGCCCGACGATATAAAAACGCAGCGCGGGATGGCGTCGACGGAGCTCAGGAAATACCGCCTGGGCAAACCAGACGGCGGCATCGATATTCGGCCAGTAATCCATCGCGCCGGTAAATACGATGGGGGTTTCACCTTCAGGGTAAGATGAAGCGAATGCATGGTCCGGCGAAAAGAAATCGGCATCCACCCCGTTGCACATCGCCTCAACACGGTCGGCACATTCAGGTGCCGCTTGTTCAAAGAGCGCGACTTCCGCTTCGGTGACAAAAAAAGAGCGGCGCGCGCGGCGCGCGACATCGCGTTCAAAGCGCAGTAGTTGCCTGCCTTCACGCTGATAAATCCAGGACAAGGGCCAGCGGTGCGTGGCGGCGTATTGCGTCCACTTGGCGGAATCCATATCGACAAAATCGACCAGCGTGGGTAGCTGATCCATATCCGGGATGTAGTCTGCCATGACAGAAGAAAATATCACCGCGCCATCTATGGACTCGCGCGCACGAGTGGCTTGAATCCAGTCACGCAAGCTGCGGTCCCGGTAGTACGGCAAAGAGAGCGCCTCTCCGCTGAGCAAACCCGACAGGCTACGCAGCTTGGCTAGCCTGGGCGACAAACGGGCAACATGCATATCGGCACACAAGGCACGCACGGTATCAAGATACGCTGCGTCTGCGGGGTCGTCGATGAAGGTGCCAAGATAAATTTCGTGGTGCTGCGCCAAGTGCTTCAGCAGGTTGTAAGAGCGCACCTTGTCGCCCTTGTTGGGCGGATAAGGCAAGCGATGCACAAGGTAGAGTAACTTGGCCATGGGAGATTTAAATCAGCGCTTTATCCGAGATACTCATCCAAGATTCCGCACGATGAAGGGGCCAAGAAAATTGGCTAATGACAGGGGCATGCGTCGCCAGGCTTCGATCATTAGCCTGTATTTGGGATTATTCGGGTTATTTTGCGGAATGCCTTCACGCTTATAGAGGCGGTATTCATAGTGCAAGGGTTGCGGCTCAAACCCCCAGTTTTTCTTGAACGAATACGGCCCGGTACCTACCTTGCTGCGCCCGTAATCAAACACTTTGATGCCCCGCTGCGCTGCGTGGCACATCAACGCCCAATATTTGAAATCGTTCGCGGCAAAATCGCGGGCGCGCTCGGCATCCCCTGCGTAGTACGGCAAAATCTCGTCGCGAAAATAAAAACTCAGCACACTGCTCAACGGCGCACCTTCAGGATCAACGACGGTGAGAATGTCGCAGTCTGTGCCAAACTCGCGCAGCAAGGCTGAAAAATAGCGCTTTGGCATGGCGGGCGTGCCGTGGCGATGCACGTTATCGGCGAACAACGCAAAAAAGCGGTCTGCCGTCGTATCGAATTCAGCACGCAATTTATTGTTAATGCCTTTACGCACCATCGCCCGCTGCTTGCGCGGGATCGCCAGCATATTCGCTTCTTCTTCGGCAAAAATCTCCTTGCGGAAGGTGACGTACAAATCCTGCGTCGGCCACTCAGGATGGCGCGGCTGCATATTGCGGTATTCAAGATGGGCTACGCCAAGCTCTTTCGCCAGTCGCTCGGCCTCGGCCTCAAGGGCAGCAGCGGCTTCAGCGGTATCCGCGACAACTCCGCCATACACGGCAAATGGCAGCGCTATCAGGGAATTGCCGAACAACCGACTTTTGATTTGCGCCAAGGGCAGCACCCCCTTGATGACACCTTGTTGCTCGGCATAAAGAAAAAAGGTTTGATGGCCAAACACCTTGCGCAAAATAGTTTGCCAGCCCGCACGATGAAAAAAGGTCGCCTCGGTTGCTACGGCGACATAGGCTTCCCACTGTTGAATTACAGCGGCATCATTTTCTAGGCGCTTAACATGCAAATGATTCGGCATTGCTGACATACTGTTGGGCTGCGTCATAGGGAAAGAAATATTTGATCCATGCGGCCCCATTGAAAATCTTTCAGAAGACGTTTGAGCCTGTTTTCCATACGGTGAATATTGACGTAATGGCGAAATCGCGTCTTGGCACTAATGCCTGGAACGCGTGGTTGCTCTTTATCCAGTTCCCACGGATGAAAATAAAACACGGCCGCCTGCCGGTCGGTTTTATTGACGCGTGTAATCAGCCGGCGGGATAGCTCATAGGGCATCAGCCTGAAATAACCGCCGCCGCTGGCCGGCCAGTTGCGTGCAAACATCTGCACGGTGGTTGGGGGCACCTCAATCAATGAAGGATGTGCCTCATGGGCGAATCGCGGCGCATCCGGCATGCCGTAGTGATCGTGTTTAACAGGATACACACTGGAACTGTAACGGTAACCGGCTTGCGCCAGGCAATCAAAAGCCCAGTCACGGTTGCTGGCACCAATCGAAAAACTGGGCGCACGGTAGCCAATCACTTGCGTGCCGCCAATATCTTCCAAAATACTTTTAGCGTGAACGATATCGGCCAAAAAATCTTTGGCGTCAAGATCGCTCACCCGCTGGTGCCCATAGCCATGGCTCGCCAGCTCATGGCCGCCTGCCACAATAGCGCGGACTATCTCGGGATATCGCTCGGCAATCCAGCCCAGGGTAAAGAACGTTGCCTTAACGCCTCGTTCATCGAGCATGCCCAGAATGCGGTCAACGTTGCGGGCAACGCGGCACTCGCATTGATCCCAGTCAGCGCGAGCGATATGGGGGGCAAATGCCGAGACCTGGAAGTAATCCTCAACATCGATAGTCAGCGCATTGGTAATCATTGTTTTGCGGCTGCTTTATCGCTGCTTGGCCTGATTTTCTCAATCAGCTTTTGCAACGTGCGCAGAATCAGCGAATTGCTTTGCTCCAGACGCAACAAACTGCGCTCAAGCCTTACCAAACGATCAACTACGCGACGCTTGCCCATATCGTTGAGCATACGGTCTGTTTCAGCCGCCACAGAAGCATCGATAGCCAGCTCGCCAAAATCAATGGCAGAAAAATCTTCTGCAAAAGCACTGGGGGCACTTAATGCGGATGTATTTGACGCATCTGTCGTCCTGGCAACGCCGGTCATGAAAGCGCTATCGTTTATTTCCGCAGCAACGTCATCAACATCTTCTTTATTGAAGATTTTCTTCTCTGCAAGAAAGCCCGCCAGTAGCAGGCGATCACATATCCCATTGATGCGCCGGGGTATGCCTGCACTCGCCCGGTGAATCGCTGCATAGGCAGCACTTTCAAATTGCGGATCGCCTGTTGATCCGGCACATTTAATACGGTGCTGAATATATTCCTGGGTTTCGCTGGCACTCAGCGGCCCGATATGACAGGCGGCAATGACTCTCTGGCGCAATTGTTCCATCTGCGGGCTAAGCAGTATCGCCCGAAACTCGGGCTGACCCACGAGAAAACTTTGCAACAACGCATGTGATTCGAATTGAAAGTTCGAGAGCATGCGCAGCTCTTCTACGGCACGTGGCGTCAGGTTTTGCGCTTCGTCGACAATCAGCAGGCAACGCTTGCCCTGCCTCGCCACATCGACCAGAAAAGCTTCAAGCGACAACAGAATATCTGCCTTGGCTTCGCTTTTGCTGCGTACTCCAAAAGCGGCAGCAACCATGCGCAGCATATCGTCTGCATCAAGCTGGGTGCTGACCAGTTGCGCAGCGATCACTTTCTCTTTATCCAGCACTTCGAGCAAGCCGCGAACGATGGTTGTCTTGCCTGCACCAATCTCTCCGGTGACGACAATAAACCCCTCATTTTGGTGGATACCGTACTCCAGATAGGCTCTGGCCCGTCGATGCTGGGTGCTATCGAAGTAAAACGAAGGATCCGGATTAAGCTGAAAAGGCCTAACCGTTAACCCGTAGTAAGCCTCATACATGCTTAACTAGAATGTAAAAAACAGTGAGCCTGTTAATGCCTGCTCATCGTAGCTGTTAGCGGTGGCACTATCAGAGTCAGCATGTGTTCGGCGCACACCCACAGTTGCTGAGGTTTTCGGCCCAAGTTTTGTCGTCAACAACAAGGATAAAGAGCTTAATCGCGTCTCAAGATTGGCCGTTGATCCCGTGTTACGCGAGCGACGGCCGTTCAGGGTAATTGCCGTATGTGGTGAAAGCTTGTGTGCCCAGCTTGTAGTAAAGCCCGATCGCTGAATGTTCGGGCTGAGCGAAAAATCGTCAGCAATCACGCCACCCGAACCTAATGTCTGGTTATCGCTGCGATCTACGGATAACGTGACAATATTGGTGGCACCTGTCAGGATAAACGACGCTTCGCGGCGGCGTGAAATATAAACCCGCGAGGTAACAAGCGTACCAAAGGCTTGCGCATCTGCGGGGATACCGGCATCCTGAAGCGCTTGATTAGCCAGCTGGGCCCGTCTGACAGGATCAGGTTCTGTTGAGGCTAGCTGCAGATTAAGCAACTCAAAAGCCGAATTCAACGAAGTATTCAATAGCTGATCGCTGGGAGTATTGACGTTTTTGCTTTGCGACAGCTTCCACGCCGTCAACGCTGTCCGATGCTTGAAGTCTGCACTGTAACTATCGCCAAAGGAACGTTTTTCTTTATCAAGAGACACCGTCGTCCTCTCTGTTGGTGCCCAGTCCACACCGTAACCAGTCACCGTTCGAGATTGAGTTTCGATACCATTGTAATCATCCGACTCTCTGCCAAGCGTTGCATTCAGGCTCACCTGCGGGTCAATCCGATAGGTGAGTTTTCCTACAGCTCGCCTGGACTTTGTATCGCGTGAAGTGCTCCGCTCCATCTGCTGCTGTTGCAGATCAACCGACCATCCCAAGAGCGCCAGAGTGGTCTCTCCCGATAAGCGTCCGCTCCAGGTTTTGGACGAGGTTCCTGACCCTGCAGACAGCTCGCCTTCGCCCGCTTTTGACTGAGCTCCGGTATATCGCAAGATGTAATCAGCTACCCCACCCAGTCTGCCTTGGATATAAGGAGACCATTGATAGGTAGTTGTTTCAGTACGATTGGTATTGACCAGGTCATTACTCACGCCTTGCTTCCCGAATGCTGATATCGGTTGCTGAGAAATCGAACCCCGGCCATCGATGTAGAGCCATTGATCAACTAGCTCCAGCTTGCCATTCGCGTTAAGCGATTTTTGTTGATTATTGCGCTGACTATCTTTGGCATAGAGGAATTCCGACCAGCGAAAGTCAAGATTCCCGGTGACATGCCCACCACGACCCTCAATAACAATACCCGGACTCAACCGGGTCACTAGATCGCTTTTTTTGGAATTATTCACCAGTCCGACGTTATCGGTATAGGTCAAATCTGCTGCAACGGAAGGTACGATACGCCACGCAGGGATTACTGAAGGGGTCGATGCTGAAGTCTCCTCACCAGGAGCCGAGTCAACTTGAGCCAAGACTCGGCTTATCCCGCCGACAGGCAACAACATTGCCAGAATCATGACGCGCAAGGAAATAAAGGCGAATGTATTCAAGCATATACGATGCCTGAACTCTCCCAATAGATTCACAATTTTTTTATTCAGCATTATCATTATCACGAAAAGCCCTACCCACGGTAGCCTCTGCCCTGTGACTGATCGCCTGCTTTTGCCCCATAGCCATAGCCATAGCCGTACCCATGTCCATCGAAGTGACCCGATGTCTGATTTAACACCACCATCTTTACCGGACAGACTTCAAGTGCCGCAACTGCATGCTTGACCTCTGCATGACTTGTACTATCGGCTTTGATCACAACGATCACCTGGCCCATGTGGCCTGCCAGAGCACGCGCTTCAGTTGTTACCAACAAGGGTGGGGAATCAAAAATAATAATGCGATCTGGATAACGCTGCGCCATCTCGGCGAGCAGTTTATTCATCGCCGCACTTGCCAGTAATTCAGTCGCACGCGGATGATGCGTCCCTGACGGCACAATAGAAAGTTTCTCAATATTTGTTCGCAGAATAACCTGGCCAAGATCCAGCTGACTATCCAGCAGAACATCCAATAGTCCTTTTTCAGGTTCAAAACCAAACACTGTGGGCAAGGATGGTCGTTCAACATCCGCATCAACAAGCAGCACCGTGTGATCGAGTTCCATCGCGAGACTCATCGCCAAATTGGCGGCAAGATACGACTTGCCCTCGCCTGGCATGGCACTCGTGATCATAATCAGATTCGCATTTTTGATCTGCGCTGCACCTTTGCCCAGTACATTTTGCAGCAAAGGGCGTTTAAGCACCCGCAATTCAGAACCAAGCTGGGATCGCGAGGTATCTGGCGTGATGATCCCGCGACCAGCCAAGGCCACCATATCGATATCTATGCGGTATGAAGCCACATCCGTGGGTGCATGCAACGCTTGATGACCACTTAAGGCTGGCGATATCCCGCTTTCGAGCGAACTATCCGATGACTGCGGTAAAGCAGTTGCCTTTACCTCCGAGACTGCTGCCGAATTGCCCGGAACTTCAACGCCCGACTGTCGAAGTTCAGCGAGGCGCTTAGCGGCTTGTTCAATGATGTCCATATTTTTCACGTCGCCCGCGAGATCATCAGGAATGATACGAGAACAGCTGCCCCATATACCGCAGCAAGAGAGCTCATCACGCCAAGAAACCTCACCCGGTCTTTGCGCTCTCGAAGCTTGTCTGTCAGCGTGACAAAACGCGAGACAGACCCCAGAAGCGGCAAGCCGGTCAGTTCGCGCAGAGTTCGCGCATCCGAGAATGTCGGCCGCACTTGACTAGCAACAAAACAAGCGAACACTCCTGCGGCAAGTGATGCAAGCAAAGCCAGGGGTAAAAAAACCATCCGGTTTGGCGCAACAGGCTGAGGCGACACGCGTGGCGGATCAATCAACCGAAACTCGGCAACACTGGAAACTGAAGACATCCCCTCAGATATAGATGCTGACTCACGCCGTTGCACAAGATCATCGTAATTCTTTTTGATAATGCCATAGTCGCGGTTAAGCTGCGCGTACTCAGCCTCCACCTGGGGCAAGCGCTTGACGTTGCTAATCGCCCTGGCGTAGCGAGCTTCATACTCCGCTACGCGAGCGCGCAAAGAGGCAATCTGGGATTCGGTCGCAACAAGCGCTGCCTTGAGTTGCGGCGAGACGGAGTCGCTATTCATTAAAGATGAAGCATTACTAGCCGCCTGCTTGCGGCGCGATTCAATCTCGCGCTGCTTCTGCTCTTCCAAATCCTTGATGACACGCCGTGCACCGCGAACATCAGGATAATCTTCTGTAAACTTCTGCAGCAGCACATCCAGATTTTGCTTCATTGCATCGATACGGCTATCGATTTCAGGTACGGACACAATCCCGGTGCCTGCGACACCCTCGGTACCAAGAATTTGCTGACGCAGCGAAGAGCGGGCATTTTCAGCTTCACGTAACTCAAGCCGCGCCTGGCTAAGCAGATTGCTCAAATCATTCAAGCGCCCGCCACCATCTTTTTCGCTATCAAGCTGTGCGTCAATATTTTCAAGCTTAAACTTTTTCAGAAGACTTTCTGCCATCTCAAGCTTTTTCTGATAAACATAGATTTGCTCATCAATAAACTTGCGCGCCGAATCGGAATCACTCTGGTTTTTGCCCAGCCCGGACTCAACAAAAATAGTAGTCAGCGAACTAACCACTTTACGGGCTGTCTCCGGAACAGAATCACGATATTCGATACGGTAAAGGTTGTCGCGCCCGACGCTTTTAATCTTCAACGTGCCGATAACGTGATCTATCAGCAATTCCTTGTCTTTTGCCGATTTCAGACCCAGATCCAGATCGGCCATGCGAATCAGCTTTTCCACATTTGGACGGCTGATAAGCGTTCTGCTCAAAATTGCAATTTTCTGCTCAGTGTTCCCTTGTACAACCAAGCCCGACAACAAGGGCTTGAGAACAGAATCGGTGTCGACATATATGCGTGCCGAGGCTTCGTATTGATCCGGGGTAATAAAGATAGTTACACCCGCAACCACCCCAACAACCCATGCGACTGCAACGCCAAGCCAGCGGTGCAACCACATGCCACGCAACACAATACGTATATGCCGGACGACCTCATCCATTAACGAAACCCTTTATACCAATCAAAACCAGCTACGTGGAATTATCAAGATATCGCCTGGTTTCATCTCAACGTTAGCAGAAACATCACCCCGCTTGATAAGGTCTTTAATACGCACGCTATATTGCTTATTATCTTCAGCCGAGCGCAAAATCGTAGCGCCATTGCCATCGGCAAAATCCGTTACGCCGCCCACGGCAATCATGACATCAAGCAACGTCATTTTTTGCTTGTAAGACAACACTTGCGGCTTGGTAGCTTCACCAACGACCCGTATCTGCTCACTGTAAGGCCCCACAAACTGGGTAACAATGACTGTAACCACGGGATCACGAATAAATTTTGCCAACGCTTTTTCAATATCACGCGCCAAGGTGGTAGGGTCCTTGCCAATTGCTGGCAAATCCTCAATCAAAGGAGCAGCGATTTTTCCGTCTGGGCGAACAGGCACAGACATCGATAGCTCAGGATTCCGCCAAACCACAATATTGACAGTATCACCGGGGCCAATGTGATAGTTGTAATCGCTGGTAGCCGCAGTTGCAGGCGCGGGCGAAAATTCTGTAGTTGCACAACCGGCCAGCAGCGTAGCAGCTAAAGCAATAAAGAAATAGCGAGCTATCCCCATCAAACTGCGAAAACTCATATCGATTCTCAGCATCATTTACCCCCTAAAAAATCAAGCTTGCCAACCCTGTCAAATCCTGTATGGCACTCGGGGCAAGTATTTCAAAACCCGGTAGCATCACAACAGGCAGGTATCATTGATAAAAACACACACCTCAAAAACTTAACCAGCCGAAATGTTAAGCCTGCTAGGCTAAGAGCATAACATGAACCCGTCCGCAGACAAGCGGATTAGAGGGGGAAAATCACTCCAGTTAAAATTCAAGCAAGATGACAATCACTCCTCGCCACAGAGAATATCGGTGCAGTTTACTTTGAATTTACTGGTGCAGAATTGTTTTCTTCATCCCGCAGAGACGCCGAACATGCCGTACGCCGTCTCATCAGAGCCGACTTTTCTCAATTTGTCTTGCCTTGTTGACCAGACCTGCGTAATGGCCAGAAATTGAAAAAACTGGCAAAAGCAACCATCAGCGGAAAAGTAATGGCCAGCATGCTGGTAGCAAGCCACAGTTCGAGTGTATAGGTTGGCGGGCCACCGGGCAGGCCGAACTGTTGGATCGCCAGGGCACGATACAACGCATGCAGCGCAACTGCCAATACAGCAGCAACAGCGATTAGCACCATGCCACGCCACGGTTGCGGCAAACGAACAAAGGCGGCTCCGTCGAACATCACCAGCACGATGAAAATACCGAATATCATCGATACGCCAACGCGCACAAGAAATGCCACGACATCCATGCCATGCGGCACGTCAAATAACCACCACAGCCCTGCCGCAATGGCCGCAATGAGCACGCTCGCAGCCAAACCAAAAAACGGCTGCCGCCCAAATGTCGGGATCGCTTTGGCCAGTAGCGACACAGGCCAGAATTCAAGCAGCACCAGGCACAAAATGCCCACCACGCAGCTCAAGCCTGCCGCTAATGGAAGCCAGGCCATGAACAGCCCCTGCGGATCAAGCGCCGCCTGATAAAAAGGGGCATGTTCCAAGAAACTGAAATTGAATAACCATTGGTAAATAAGCCATGCCAAACCATAAGCCGCTATCACCAGGGAAAAACCCATCCACACGGGCTGTTTTTTAAGCATTGCAGACAATGGCCAGCATTGAAATGGAATAATCAGCAGCAGTGCAATCGGCACGGCCAGGATCATGAACATATTCACAAACGGCGTAGGCGGGTGAATGCCACCGCCCACCGTGGCATTGCCGATATAAGCCACAAATCCGCCGACCAGTGCCATCATGGCAGTAAAGGCCAAACCTCGCATGGGTTGCGGTAAAGCCGCAATGCTCGCAGGATGCTGGCTGTGCCAGGCCAGGCCCATCACCATTTGTATCGGCACCATCGCCACAATAATCAAGCTAACCCACGTCAACATTGCCTCCGGCGAGAGCGCAACAGATATCCACAACGAAACACTGACAACAAGTACGCTGGAAACAATCCCCAGCAATGGCTGACTATCCAATTTCATTTTCACCCCCTGATTGTTCCATGTTTTATTTTGAAACAGTACGCCAAGCAGTTAATATCCAATGAATCAACCAAACAGCGATTTATCAGTTTTTTAGTACGCTGCATTGTACATCTCACCTGCCACCCCTGCTATCAAGACAGCATGCCAGTATTTGCTGCGCTTTGAGCAGCACAGGCCGATCAATCATCACGCCATCCACCGCAATGGCATTAGCACCCGCCTTACTTCCGGCTGCAAGCACTTTGTGCGCCCAGGCAATTTCTTCTGGCGTAGGCTGCCAGGTGGTATTGACTGCATTGACCTGTCGCGGATGAATGCATAACTTTCCACCCATGCCTAATGATTTGGCATATCGGGCTTCAGCCGTCACCTGTGCGACATCATCCGTTGCCTGAGTCACGCCATCAATCGGCGCTGGCAAGCCTGCATACCGAGACACCACCACCAGTTGCGAGCGTGCATACAACAATGCCGCATTGCTGCCGTCACATCCCACATCCAGCTGAAAATCAATAGAACCAAAGGCCAGTCGTTCAACGCCACTGACCCGTGCGATTTCCTGCGCATGACACAGCCCCGCAGCCGTTTCAATGATCGGAATCACACGGCATGCCGTATGCGCACGCACTTGGATAATATTTTCGGCATGCTCGGCTTTCGGCAAAAACACGCCACAAATTCCGGCATGCTGCAACACCGTCAAGTCTTCAGAAAACCAAGGCGTATCCGCCGCATTAATACGCACATAAACCAAACCATCCGGCCGGGCAAACTCAGTTTGCATAATCGCCGCACGAGCTGCGGCTTTCTCCTCGGCGGCAACGGCATCTTCCAGGTCAATAATGATTGCATCCGCACCTGAATCCAGCGCCTTGACAAAGCGCTCCGGCCGGTTGCCGGGAACAAATAGAAACGAGCGCTGAATAACGCCCTCCGCCACATCATCCCTCATGATTTTTAATCATCGCGTGATTAGAGCAAACGACCCATGGTTTGCTGCTCAGTCAGCGTCCATGCCAACTGAATCAAGCGCGTGATCTCAACCGCACTTGCCCCGCCAGCAAAGGCTGCCAGTCGCCGCGCCTTGTCTTCCAGTTCAGCACGCGACAAGGTGTTGCCCGGGTCGCCCTTGGGTTCATCCACCCGTCCATGCAAGGTGCGCCCATCGGTCGTCGTTACCGTCACTTTGCCTATCCAGCGTGCTGGATAAGCCGTGTCCACTTCTTCGTCGAGTGTCATGCTCACGCGCTGGCGAAAGTTCGCTGTGGCTGCATCATTGAAGTGCGCATCGAACTCCGTGAGCCCCGCAAAGCCAAACTGCGCCACCAGCGCCAGCACGGTGCCCATGGAAAACTTGGCCTGATGCACGGTGCGCGGATCAACCACTGGCCCCAAGACATCAATGGCGGCTTTATGCACATGGCACACGACGGTGGCGATGTCGTCAGCGCCAAGTTTGTGCGTCTGCATCACCTGCAGCAAGGCGTCTGCCGCCGGGTGGGTGTGGCGGCACGAAGCGTGGAACTTGAACGAGGTTTCCGCCAGCGCCCAGCGGCTGCCCAGCCGGTCGGTCAGCTGCGCCAACTGCGGATCGGGCGACATGCCGGCTGCCATGCCCTGTTCGCCTTCAAGAATCTTGCGTGCGCCAGTGAAGCCTTCTTTCGCCAGCCACGCCGCCGTCAAGCCATTGCCCGCCGCGCGTGCGGTGTGCAACTGTTTTGAATCCGCCGCATCGCGCAAAAACTCCCACAAGCCAGCGGCCTGGGTGCCCGCTGAACCGAAGGCGTGCAGCATCTGTTCTGCGTTCAGCCCCAGCAAGGAACCTGCGGCGGCGGCAGCGGCCAAGGTGCCTGCCGTGCCCGTGGTGTGGAAGATGCGGTAGTGCGAGCGGCCCAGGAATTCGCCGACGCGAATGCCGACCTCGTAACCGGCCACCACGGCGGCCAGGAACTCGCGGCC
>JAUSQB010000356.1 GCA_030652715.1 Rugosibacter sp. | reverse complement strand
AAGACCAAAGAAGTCTCGCGAGAGCTTCGCAAGGTGTTAAAAGCGGTTGACGGCAAGTCCAATTTCCAAGCGCTGCTGACAGCACTCGACGGCTACACTGAAAAGACATTGCAGCAAGCTGTCGCTGATCTGATCAAGAATGGGTATATTCGTGATCCGGATGAGTATAGCGTGCCATCTGCACCGCCGATTACGGCGCCAAGGCTGCCTGTTTTGGTAAGTCATGATGATGACGAATTTGATTTCACATCAATGGCCGACATACCGAGCGAGCCGACTGTCATGGTTATAGAGGAAGCAGAAGCACAGATCAAGGCCAAGATTAGGGCAAAACAGGGAGATGAGGCAGCGCTGGCACGCCGCAAGGCTGAAGCAGAATGTCTGCAACGCGAGGCCGAAGCCAAGGCTGCCGAAGAAGCTGCCGAGCGCCTGCGACGTCAGGCATGGGAAAAATCGAAACAGGAAGCTGGAACTCTAGCACAGCGCAAGATAGAAGAAGAGCGAATTTGCAAAGAGATCGAAGAGCAGATACGACTTGATGTAAAAAGGGAAGTTGAAGAGAGACGGCAACGTGAGGCGGAAGTCAGGGCAAAATAGCGAAGCAGCTACTACATGGAAAACAAGATAATTTATTCAAAAACTGCGCGTGGCGTTCGCGAGGCGGCGAGCAAGACCAAAGAAGTCTCGCGAGAGCTTCGCAAGGTGTTAAAAGCGGTTGACGGCAAGTCCAATTTCCAAACGCTGCTGGCAGCACTCGACGGCTACACTGAAAAGACATTGCGGCAAGCGATCACGTATCTGATAGCGAATGGTTACCTTCGTGACCCGGATGAGTACGGTGAGCTGAGTGCATCATCAGGGGGGCTGCCTGCTTTGGTAAGCCACGATGACGACGAACTTGATTTCACATTAATTGCTGATACACCGAGCGAGCCGTTAGTCGTTGCCACAGATGAGATAGAAGCTAAAGCCAAAGCCAGGGCAAAACAGGAGGCGGAGGCTCTGAAACAGCGCAAGGCTGAAGAAGAGCGGATGCAGAAAGAAGCCGAAGAGCGGGTGCGACGTGAGGCCGAAGCCCAGGTGAAACAAGAGGCTGAAGCTTTGGCACGT
>JAUSQB010000354.1 GCA_030652715.1 Rugosibacter sp. | reverse complement strand
GGCCGCGAATTCCTGATGAAGGATGCCTATTCCTTCCACACCTCGTTTGCTGATCTGCAACGCGAATATCAGCGCATGCACGCTGCTTACACCACTATCTTCACTCGCCTTGGCTTGAAGTTCCGTGCTGTTGCAGCAGATACGGGTTCCATTGGCGGCACAGGGTCGCACGAGTTTCATGTGCTGGCCGATTCCGGAGAAGATGCGATTGCCTTTTGCCCAACGTCTGACTACGCAGCGAATGTGGAGCTGGCTGAGGCGATCACCCCTATGAAAGTCGGCGCTGACAATACGGCGGCATTGGGACAACTTGAGAAAAAAACAACGCCCGGCAAGACCAAATGCGCCGACGTAGCCGAGTTTCTTGGCGCGCCGGTCACGCAAATGGTCAAAGCCGTGGCGGTGATGGCAGGTTCTCCCGACCAACCACAGTTTGTCCTCCTGCTCTTGCGTGGCGACCATGATCTGAACGAAATCAAGGCACAAAAACATATCGGCGAATTCCGCTTTGCGCGGGATGAGGAAATCATCGCCGCCTTGGGCTGCAAACCCGGCTACATCGGCCCCGTAGGTTTTAATGGCCGCATCGTGACGGATCGCTCAGTCGCCGTGATGGCCAACTTTGTTTGCGGCGCCAACGAGGCCGGGTTTCACTTCACCAGTGTTCATTTTGGCCGTGATTTACCCGCCCCCACGGAAATCGTCGACATCCGCAATGTCGTTGCAGGCGACTCTTCGCCCGATGGCCAGGGCACGCTGGAGCTATGTCGCGGCATTGAAGTCGGGCATATTTTCCAGTTGCGCACCAAATATGCCGAAGCGCTCAAGTGCACCTATCTGGATGAGCAAGGCAAAGATCAGGTCATGGAAATGGGCTGTTACGGCATTGGCGTCTCGCGCATTGTCGGCGCAGCAATCGAGCAAGGGCACGATGAACGCGGCATTGTTTTCCCGCAAAACATTGCCCCCTTTAGCGTGGTGATTGTGCCCATGGCTTACGCCAAATCCGAGATGGTCAAAACAGCGGCGGACGCACTGTATGTGCAACTTTGCGCCGAAGGCATCGACGTGCTGCTGGACGACCGCGACGAGCGGCCCGGCTTCATGTTTGCCGATTGGGAACTCATCGGCGTGCCGCATCGTATTGTCGTCGGCGAGCGCGGCTTGAAAGAGGGCAAGCTCGAATACAAGGGGCGCACCGATAGCGAGGCAGCGTTGGTCGCGGTGGATGAGATGGTCGCGTTTTTGCGCCGGAAATTGTGCGCCTGATTCCTGTTCTGTTGCTGTTACTGGCCAGTCGCGTTTGGGCGGGCGCGCAGCAGTATGAACCGCTGGCAGCCAGTGTACAGGCGGCTTTGCAGGCGTCAATTGCCGACCACGCTGCGCCAGAACCTCAGTTTCCTTCACTTGAAGAAAAAATCAACTGGCTCACCGAAATGTCACGTCGGCTAGAACAACGCATGCCGGATCGTGAAGCGCGGCTGGATTTCCTCAAGACCGTGTATTACGAAGCCAAGCGCGCCGGGTTGGATCCGCAGATGGTGCTCGGCTTGATTCAGGTGGAAAGCGGCTTCAAAAAATACGCCGTGTCATCCGTCGGCGCACGCGGCTACATGCAGATCATGCCGTTCTGGGTCAAGCTGATCGGCAGCCAGGACAGCAACCTGTTTCACCTGCGCACTAATCTGCGCTTTGGCTGCACCATCCTGCGCCATTATCTGGATATTGAAAAAGGCGACCTGTACCGCGCGCTGGGCCGCTACAACGGCAGC
>JAUSQB010000345.1 GCA_030652715.1 Rugosibacter sp. | reverse complement strand
AGCCGCGCCTTGAAGCGGCCATTGCCGTCGAGCAGCACCAGACTCTGGCCGTTGTCCGCCAAGCGGTGCATCAGGGCTGGCGAGACCAGCACGTTGCCAAAGACGACTATGCCACCCAGATGATGCAGCGGTACGCGCAGTTTCGTTTCGCGCTCCACTTCGATCCGCACCGTGTCGTTATCCAGGTGCAGATAGGACAGAGGCGTAGTGACGTAAAGGGTATTGAGGAGAGTTTGCATCTCAGCTTCCCGATTCAAATTCCGGTTCAAATAAATGCGCCGCCAGCCTGCGCCGCTTGCCCTGCCCCGCAAGCGGGGCAGGCTGGCAAAGATCGATCAGCGAACACTCCTTGCAACGCTGGTCATTAACCGGAGGCGGCAAAGTCTTGAGTCCGCTATTGGACGGCGCTGACAGGGCGGCGCGCACCTCGGCCACGCACGTTTCAACCGCCTGCCGCAGTTCCGGCGTGATCGCCACCTCGCGCCGACGGCGAGACGTGGCGTGGTAAATGGCGCCAAAAGGCACGGCCTTGCCGGTCATCTCTTCGAGGCACAGGGCTTGAGCGGCAAGCTGGATATCGTCATGGCGTTTCTCGCGTTTCTTGCCGTGTTTGTATTCCACCGGATACGGCGTGCCGTCGGCCAGGAATTCGACCACGTCCGACTTGCCGACCAACCCCAGTCGATCGCACCACAGAGGCATCGCTCGCCCCACGCGCAAACCGGGTCGCGTCTCCATACCCGGCTCGTCGACACGAGCATGTACCGCCTGACCGCGCAAGGTGTGAATGTTCTCCTCGAAAGCCTGTTCGGAATGAATCAGGCAACACTGGCGCGGACAATAGCTCCAGTGTTCGAGGGCAGAGATGGCGATGGGATCGGCGACATCGCTCATGTAATGATCATGGCTCCGATCCTTTGCCGCCTAATTCACGCTCAATCTGCTCGATGCTCGGGAGGTTTACCTGCAATTCCTCAGGCAAAGCTGCCACCAGCTGATATTCGGCAATGCCAATCGGTTTATTGGTGTCGCGCAGCGCATATTCAGCCACCACCCGGTTCTGGCTCTTGCACAACAGCAGACCAATGGTGGGATTGTCCTGCGCCGATTTCACTACGGCATCCACCGCGCTCAAATAGAAGCCCAGTTGTCCGGTGTGCTCCGGCTTGAAAGCGCCCGTCTTGAGTTCCACGACCATGTAACAGTGCAGCTTGAGGTGATAGAACAGCAGGTCGATGAA
>JAUSQB010000009.1 GCA_030652715.1 Rugosibacter sp. | reverse complement strand
CAGCTCGCCAAACGCTATTATGCAGGCGGCTGCGTGGATGAATATGCAGGTGCTACGCGACAGCTTCCAGCGCTTGCTCGGCCCCGCCAAGCAGATGCGGCGCAATATCTGCCGAAAATCCGACAGCAGGCGGGCACGCTTGACATGGGCCGGGTCATGGCTATGATGCGCGGCGCCTGATTTATGAAGCTGTTTTCTTCCCTCTATACTCGCGCCATGCTCTGGTCGCGGCATCGCCATGCGCCCTGGTATCTGGGCGGCATGAGTTTCGCCGAATCGTCGTTCTTTCCGGTTCCGCCGGACGTGATGCTGGCGCCCATGAGCCTCGCCAATCCGTCCAAAGCCTGGCGCTTCGCCCTGATCACCACGCTGGCGTCAGTGGCCGGCGGCCTGTTTGGCTATGCCATCGGTCATTATGCTTTCGATGCCATCGAACCCTGGCTGCGCGTCTCCCGATATTGGGACAGCTATCAGGCGGCGCTGGACTGGTTCGGGCGCTGGGGTTTCTGGGCGATTTTCGTCGCCGGTTTTTCGCCGATTCCCTACAAGGTATTCACCATCGCCGCCGGTGCCCTGTCGATGGCGCTGCTGCCTTTCACTTTGGCCTCGTTGATCGGTCGCGGCATCCGATTCTTTCTGGTTGCCGGGCTGATGGCATGGGGCGGTGAGCGCATGGAGACGGCGCTGCACCGCTACGTCGACCGCCTGGGCTGGGCGACCATCGCCCTGATCGTGATCGGTGCCTTGTTTTATCAGGGAACGGGTGCATCTTGATGGATTCAGCGCAAATAGAGTCTGCCACATTCGTTGGTTGGCGTGCTGCATTTTGCTCGACATGTTTCGCCTGGGTGTGACTTATTACACTACCACTACTTGAATCTGTATATATATTTATGAATGGAGAGAACGGCATGACGAATTTGAAACGCATTCTGGCAGCTACCGATTACTCCCCGCTGGGCAACGGTGCGGTTTGTCGCGCTGCTTGGCTGGCGGCAAGGGAGGGCAGCGAACTCCTCATCGTTCACGCTATGCCGCAACTGTTGGCGCTGCATGAGGCCTTTGGCGCGGATGATGGCCTGCCAGCTCGCATGCGTGCGGCTGCCGAAGCCAATCTTGCTGCGTTGGTGCAAACTGCGCAGGGGATCGGTGCCCAAAATGTCCGCGCGGAAATCGCGGAGGGATCTGCCCACCGGACGGTGGCGGACGCCGCCGATAGTTTCCATCCCGATTTGCTGGTGATCGGTGCCCACGGCAAGGGGGTGCTGCAGCAATTCTTTCTTGGCGGCACTGCATCGAGTATTCTCGTCCATGCCATCTGTCCCGTGCTGGTCGTACGGCGGGGACCGGAAGGCGACTATCGCCAGGCGTTGGCTGCAGTCGATCTGGGGCCGCGTTCCGAGGCCGTGCTGCACGCATCCCTGGCCGTGGCCAGTCAGGCTCGCGTCACTGCAGTTCATGCCTACCAGGCACCCTTCGAGGCCAAGCTGCGCCACAAGGCGTTCTCCGAGGAGGACATTACGCGTTATGCGGAGCGGGAGGCGCAGGCCGCACACAGAAACATGCGGACGTTGCTAGACGATCCCAAGCTAACCGGACTGGACCTGGATAGCCGCATCGTCCACGGTCACCCCAACCCGACGCTTCCCGAAACCGCGAATGCTCTTGGCGCCGATCTCATCGTCGCCGGTCGACATAGCGGTTCGCGTCTCGAAGAGAAGGTGATGGGCAGTATTACCCATTTTCTCGCTTATTACGCGCCTTGTGATGTGCTGGTGGTTTGACGCTGTGGGCATCCGCCATAGTGTTGAGCTTGCTTGACGCTTTATCCGTATTGTGGGCATGGCATGTATCGTAGCAGGCTGGCGGTATTGACCAAAGATAAAGCTTCTTGATATCGTTGATCAAGAATGAGCGGCGTGACGATTATTGCGTTACGCCTTGACTGAAAGGAAGCGGCAAACATGAAATTTGCAAATCTGGGGAAGAGCGGCCTGAGGGTTTCGTCCGTATGTCTTGGCACTATGACTTTCGGCCAGCAGAACAGCGAGGCCGAGGCGCATGAACAGCTTGACTATGCGTTTACCCAAGGGGTCAATTTCATTGATACCGCTGAAATGTATCCGGTGCCGCCCAGGGCGGAAACGACTGGTGCGACGGAGCGCATCATCGGCACTTGGCTGAAGCATCAGGTGCGGGATCGTATCGTTCTTGCCACCAAGGCAGCGGGTACAGGTCGGATAGATTGGATTCGCGATGGAATGCTGACGTTCGACCGTAAAAATCTGCGTGCGGCGGTTGATAGTTCGCTGGATCGTTTGCAAACGGACTATATCGATCTTTATCAGCTGCACTGGCCGGATCGCAATGTGCCTACGTTTGGTCAATACCAGTTTGAACCGGAAAAAGAACGTGCCTTTGTGTCATTTGTGGAAACCTTGCAAGCGCTGGATGAATTGATGAAGGAGGGCAAGATTCGTCATATTGGCTTGTCCAACGAAACACCGTGGGGCGTGATGCAGTTTTTGCAGACGGCCCAGGCGCATGGCTTGCCGCGCATTGTGTCGATCCAAAATGCCTACAGCTTGCTCAATCGGACGTGGGACATGGGGTTGGCTGAAGTCAGTTATCGTGAAAATATCCCCTTGCTGGCCTATTCACCCCTGGCTTTTGGTTTTTTGTCGGGCAAGTATTTGGTTGATCCAGCAGCTTTGGGCCGGGCAACCCTGTTTGCTGGTTTTGCCCAGCGATATGCAAAAGTGAACATGTCACCAGCGGTTGCCGCGTATGTTGATTTGGCTTGCCACCACAATATGACGCCCGTTCAATTGGCGCTGTCTTTTGTGGCGTCGCGCTGGTTTGTCGGCAGTACGATTATCGGTGCGACAACGATGGCACAGTTAAAAGAAAATATCACGGCTTGTGCGAAACCGTTGGCGGAAGAGGTTTTGCAGGAGATCGAAGCGCTGCATTTGCGCTATCCGAATCCAGCGCCGTGACATGATTTTGCGGCAGGAGGCTTTATCTTTATACAGGCGGTTGCTTGAGCAGGACTTCTCGCAAAGGCTGAAATTGCTGCCACTGACGGTGTGTTTCGTTAGCTGAAATATACCGGAACAGGTCTTCTTCCTTTAGCTCGCGTAATGCTTTGAAGGTACGGTCCAGCAGTCCTGGCTGAGGCATCATCGGGCCAAAAAAAACTACTTTTTCCTGGTTGAAAATCAGCAAAGTGGGGAAGTTTTCAATATCAATGTCTGCCAGACCATCAACGCTATTGATGGCGTCTGCTGCATCCTCAATATCAACCCAGCGAAAAGCGGTGTCTGAAAACTGTGTCGCCAGCGCAGTAAAGCCTGCGCGATAGTCGCGACAGGTGTTGCACCACTCAGCGCATAAGCAGACCACCAAAAAATCTGTCGGGGATGTTGAGTTAGACGCAGCAGGATGCACGGGTGGGTTATTGCTCAGGTGGCGGGTTTCCCCAATGGGTTGATTTTACCGTGCAGCGTAGCGGATGAGTTCTTGTTCTACTTTTGGGTTGTCGTTTTTTCACTACGCAAACTTAGCGTAGTGATTTTCGCCTACAGAAAATCCGGATTGATCGCAGCGCGCAGTACGATCTGCGGTTCGCTTTCGCGGATTCGGCTGGAGAACCACCAGACGGCACCCTTTTTCATCGGCCAGTCGGTGTCTAATCCGCTGAGCAACAAGGCGGCCACGCGCCCTAGCGTGGGTTGATGGCCCACAATCACAACCGCACCGGGGTCTGTCGGCCAGTTGGACGTCGCGAGGATATCGGCCACCGTGGCACCAACGCCGACTTTTTTTTCAATGTCGTAGGGTAGTTCGAGCGCGTTGGCGGTTTGCTGCGTGCGCTCAGTCGGGCTGACAAGAATGCGGCACTTGTGCGGTAAATTCTGGTGTAGCCAGTGTGCTACTTTTTTCGCTTGTTTTTCGCCACGAGAGGTTAAGCGGCGCTTGTGATCGGGTAGATCTTCTCCACCGTCTTCTGCTTCGGCATGACGCCAGAGAATCAAATCCATTGCATTTTTCCAGTGTTCAATTGCATCGCATGAGTATAGGCATTGAACATGACACATATGTGACGGCCTTTTGAAGTGATCACGACAACTTAAATGTTCTCAATGGTTTTTTCAAGTCGGCGCAAGGCGCGGGGCAAGCTGGCCATCCGTTGCGCATAGCGTTTGCCGTGCCAGTGACCGATCAGGGTAACTGCTTCACGCAGAGAAGTGTCGTCCCCGGCGTATGCCATGAGCCATGTTCCCGCGTGAGACAGATCGTTGAGCTGCCCTAAAGTTTCTTGCAGATGCATGAGCTGAGGCAGGATCGGTTGCAGGTTTTTTAACTCAGTGAGCGGGCTAAAAAAATCCAGGGCATAACGCAAGCGCTTGATGGCAATGCGCAG
>JAUSQB010000311.1 GCA_030652715.1 Rugosibacter sp. | reverse complement strand
GCTGCGCCTTTCTGTATTAACGACCAGCGCCTTCCTGCGATAGCATCGTTCTAAGCCTGGCAGCATCTATGAGTCGGATGTGCTTTTTTTCTACCTGGACTAATCCCTCATCCTGGAGATGGGAAAACGTACGGCTGACGGTTTCCAGTTTTAAGCCAAGATAAGAACCAATTTCTTCGCGTGTCATGCGCAGATTGAAGTCTGTGGCGGCATAACCTCGAGCTAGGTATCGCTGAGACAAGTTAAGTAAAAATGCAATCACACGCTCTTCTGCACGCATGGCGCCCAACATCATCATCATTCCCTGGTCGCGAACAATCTCGCGGCTCATGACTCGATGCAAGTGACGTTGCAGTGTGGGAACCTTGACTGAAATCATTTCCAGTTCATGAAACGGAATCAGGCAGACTTCGCTGTCTTCGAGCGCAATTGCATCACAATAATGCGTTTCTGCACTAATGCCATCCATGCCCAGGACTTCGCCCGTCATGTAGAAGCTGGTAACCTGGTGGCGTCCGTCTTCAGCCAATACTTCAGTCTTGAAAAAACCGAGTTTTACTGCATAAATTGCCGTAAAGCGGTCACCAGAACGAAAAATTGCCTCGCCACGCGCGATTTTTCTTCGCTCGCCCACTAGATTGTCCACCAAGGAAAGTTCAGCCTCTGAAAGTCCGATGGGCAAACAGAGCTCCTGCAAATTGCATTGCGAACAAGCGGGTTGAAATTTAGTAATTTCAGTCATAGTTAAAGTACTTCACGAAGTGACACCTCAAACCACAGTGTTGTTGACCTTTATCAACTCGACAGTTGAAAGATTGCGGCAGTATGGCAAACATACATTCTATGCATTCTTCAAAAACCATGAATGGCCAGGAAATTGTTTTCGACCGTGAACTTATTCGCCGCTTCGACGTAAACGGCCCAAGATACACATCTTACCCGACTGCTGACCGTTTTGTCGAAGCCTTTACGGCTGATCACTATACGCATTGGTTGGGGCAAAGGGGCGTGGTGGCCCCCAGCCGCCCCCTCTCGCTATATATTCACATTCCGTTTTGTCCGACAATCTGCTATTACTGCGCCTGCAACAAAATCATCACGAAAGATCACGGTCGCTCGGCTAAATATCTTGCCTATCTAGGCAAGGAAATGGATCTGGCGCTGGCGGCACTCGGTGGCACGCGTGAAGTGGCACAGATGCACTGGGGTGGTGGTTCGCCGAGCTTTCTTGCGGATGATGAAATGAGACATCTCATGGAGATGATTCGTAGCCGGTTCCAGTTGCTGCCTGGAGGCGAATATTCAATAGAGATTGATCCGCGCAAGGTGAAGGGGGCCACTGTCGCGCTTTTGGCTGAACTTGGCTTTAACCGCATGAGCATCGGCGTGCAGGATTTTGCACCGGAAGTGCAGCAAGCGGTTAATCGTATCCAGAGTAAGGAAGAAACCAAGCGCGTTATGGATAAGGCACGCGAGTGCGGCTTCAAATCGCTAGCGGTAGATCTTATCTATGGTCTGCCCAAACAGAGTGTGAACGGTTTTAATCACACGCTGGATGAAGTGATCAAGCTCAATCCGGATCGTCTCTCGATCTACAACTATGCTCATGTGCCTAATCAGGCCAGACCGCAGCGTCGCATTAGAGTAGCCGATTTGCCCACTGCCAATGAGCGCTTGCAAATACTGCAACTGACGATTCGCCGCTTGACGGATGCAGGATATGTGTTCATTGGCATGGATCATTTTGCCAAACCTGCGGATGAGCTGGCCATTGCTCAGCGGCAAGGACTCTTGCACCGTAACTTTCAGGGATATTCAACGCATGCTGAAGCAGACTTGATGGCCTTCGGAGTCTCTTCTATCGGCAAAATAGGTCCCAGCTACGTGCAAAACGTGCGTACCCTGAGCGATTATTATGATCGCCTGGATCGCGGCGTGCTTCCTGTGCTGCGCGGGGCTCAATTAACTCCCGATGATTTGTTGCGACGCAGTATCATTCAGGCACTGATGTGTCACTTCACCTTGCCCATCGAATCTTTCGAGATTGCCCACTTGATCAATTTCAAATCCTATTTTGCGACAGAATTAGCTGATCTGGCGGTGATGGAAAAAGAGGGACTGGTTACGGTGACTGACCAGTGGATTACTGTGAATCCACCGGGCCGTCTACTGGTGCGGGCCATTGCCATGGTGTTTGATCGCTACCTGCGTTTTGATCAGGAACGAATTCGTTACTCGAAAGTGATTTGATCACGTACCAGACAGGACAGTACAAGATATCCGATGTATGACACTGGTTTTTTTGCGGTATTCCTTGTTGGGCTGCTCGGCGGAGTGCACTGCGCGGGCATGTGCGGTGGCATCGTTTCCGCGCTGACGGTACAGATTCCTCGTCAAAAAACGCCCTGGTCAATCCATCTGGCCTATAACCTCGGCCGTATTGGCAGTTATATGGTGGCAGGTGCCTTGATGGGAGCGGTGGGAAGCCTTGGGCTGTTACTTGATCATTGGCTGCCAGTGCAGATGACGCTCTACATAGCCGCCAATCTGATGCTGATTGGCCTCGGTCTTTATCTTACCGGCATGACTCAGACGCTGGCTTTTGTCGAGCGTGCCGGGCAATGGTTGTGGCGACGCGTGCAGCCATTGACACGTCGCTTTTTGCCTGTGCGCGGAGTGGCGCAAGCCTTGCCGCTGGGCATGTTGTGGGGCTGGCTGCCCTGCGGGCTGGTGTATAGCGTGCTGGCGCTGACGCTGCTTTCCGGAAGCCCGGTGCGCGGTGCTTTGATCATGCTCGCCTTTGGTCTTGGTACGCTGCCCAATCTCATGCTGGCGGGGCTGTTGCTGGTGCGCTTTCGCCGCGTTATTCAGGGCCGTGCGTTGCGTTTTGGCAGTGGTTTTCTGGTTCTGGCGTTTGGTGTGTGGGGCCTTGTCAATGCCACGACGCTTGGCGGCAAACTATGGCAGGGCATCATCTGTCACGTTTAAAAGTCGGCGCTGGCGATACGGCACCTGGATGCTGTGTCAGGGCAGAATCGTACCCTAAGGCTTGCCGATAAATCTGTGATTCAATTGATTCAAGTCAACTGGGGTTCGGCACAGGTCATTTACCCTTCACAGAAGTTAACTAAAAAATGATCATGTGGCAAAAGCGGTTTGGTTTTTGAACAGATGGCCGTTATGCGAGATTTCAAAAAATCTGCTGAACAAAAAAAAGAGGAGAATGCAATGGCTGTGACACGATTAAGTTACATGAGCATTTATGCACTGGATATTGCTGCCAGCGAAAAGCATTACACCGATGTGGTTGGTCTGCGAGTGACCGGGCGGCAGCTTGGCCAGGTCTACTTGCAAGCACACGAGTCGCAAGATCATCACTGCATTATTCTTAATGCCTCTGACCGCGCCGGGCTGGATCACGTCGGTTTCAAAGTGAGTGACATCAATGACTTGACGGAAGCCGAGATTGCCGCCAGGGACTGGGGTCTGGTCACGCGCCGTATTGCCAGCGCCGACATTTTGGGGCAGGGCGACGGGCTCATGATCACCCTGCCATCCGGGCACGTATTCAACCTTTTTTATCATTCCGAGAAGGTCGGCTACAGCTATGGCATGAAAGACCCGGATATTATTCTTGATCACGTAGATGGCATATCCCCGGTGACGCATCTTGACCATGCCCTGCTGGCTGGAAACGATTGCGATAAATCCGTCAAGTTTTTGATGGAAGCATTGGACTTTAACCTGACCGAAACGATTCTGGGGCCCGATGGCAGTTCATTTGCTTTCTTTTTGACAACGAGCAGCACGGTTCATAATCTTGCCTTTGCGCCCGGGCCGCCCAATAGCCTGCACCACATTGCTTTTTATGTGAATGACCGGGCAGATGTTATTCGTCGTGTCGATATGCTCAAGCACAGAAAAATCACGACGCTGGACTATGGCATCAGCCGCCATGGTATTGGCGGCGTTACGACGACGTATTTCTTTGACCCTTCCGGCAATCGCAACGAATTCCAGTGCGGAATTTACGAAGCGCCAACTATCCGGGGCAATGTACCTCCCATCGTCTGGGCGGGTGAGCATATCCCTAGAGGCGCTTTTTATTACGAGAGCGCCGTTCCGGCCAATTTCTTTGAAGTCGTTACCTAAATACTGTACGAGGAGACACGCATGAGCTTGTTGCACCGTGGCATACATCGTCTGGGCTATGCATGGATTGCCGTCAAGGATTCGCGCCTGTTGAAAACCAGAAAGTTCTACACGAGCGAACTGGGTTTGCTGGAAACCGGTAGCGAGCCTCACCGCGTTACCTTCCGCTGCTGGCACGAACCCTATAAGTTCTCTTTTGTTGTCGATCACAGGGATACTCCGGGGCTGGTCGAAATCGGCTTCCATGTTCGCGATGACAATGATCTTGACAGTTTCCAGAAAAAACTCGCCGAGGCAGGCGTTACGGTCGAGCGGGCTGACGCCAACAGTGTCTTGCAGGGGCTGGGGAAATCCATTGCCTTTACCGTACCGGCGGGCCCTCGTATCCGGCTTTTTGCCACCATGGATATGCTGGGCTACGTCAGCGGCTATGAAGGCCCGGACTGGGTTGCCCCCAAAGCCCTGCGCGGCATGGCAGCACCGCTTAATATCAACCACGTTGCCTTCACCTCGCCCGATCCGGCACAGGCCAATGCGTTCTTCAGTGACGTGCTGGGTTTTCTTGCTTCGGAGAAGGTGGTTGATGAGGCTGGAAAAACGATCTCCAGCCTGCTCTTTCGTATGGCGAAGAACGTCGGCGGACAGGAAGTGGCGATTTACCCCGGCAAGGAAGTCAAGCTCCACCATGTCGCCTTCACCAAAGAAGATGCTTCGGACATTATGGCCGATGGCTATTACCTGCGCAGCGACGGGGTGGCGATCGATCTTCTGGGGCCTTTGCGGCAGCCGTATGGCAATACCTTCTCGCTGCATTTTTACGACAGCAACGGAATTCGCCTGGAGTTGTGTTCAGGCGGCCGGATGACAGAAGTGCATCCGGAAATTCAGCCTGTCGTATGGTCAAAAGCCCATCTGCGCGAGGCATTGTCCTATTACGATGAGGCGCTGGTACCGGAGGAATTTTTCCTGCCTTGTGTGTAGATTGTGGTTCCCATCGGCCTCTTCCTTAGGAGGCTGTCTTTTTCTCGTGCCGTCGCCGTATCGCCAGCGCCGACTTTTTTAACGTCTGGATTTGGTGAAATAAAAAAACCGGGGTAACCCCCTTGTGGAGAGGGTTGCCCCGGTTTAGTTTGTCGCTTTTCTTTAAACCGCAGCCTTGCTATGCTGCGCAGTTGCGGCTTGGGATTCGCCTATCCAGTCAGGCCATCCGGCGCGCAGATTTGCTTTGCGTGCCAATGCTTGTTCTTCAGGGGAAGCACATTCCAGATCCCATTTTTTAAGGCGTGGCTTGACAATGAGGTTGTCCCACACCCAGGGAATAAAAGCGGCAGGGGCGCAGATGAACACACTGGGCATTTCAGGCGCGCCTTTGTGGACTTTCAATGCGTAGAAAGGTAGAAAGCCATCACGGTGATGATCAATGTGGTTGGTAATCTCAAGCCCGGCAATGCGTGACATGGTTGAGAAATGGTGCCACGTATGCCGATCTTCAATCGGTTGACTGGTGTCGCGTTGCAGCCCGTAGTGTTGTAAATAGTTGAGGGCTTCAAGGAGGAGCTTGGTAGTAACCATGGCGGACAAGGCAATAACCCCTGCAAGCCAGCCTGCGTATAGGCCAATGACGAGCGGTGTGCCAAACACCGCGACAATTCCCCAGAAGACGATGCTGCTGGGTCCCCAGACACTTTTATCCTTTACAGCCATGCGGCGTTTTTCAAGCTCAAAGGTGTCGAGATAGGCACCCTTTGTCGCGCGCCAGATGAATTCATAAAACTTTTCCCCGCGCAGCGGGGTATCGCTATCTTGTTCTGTATCAAAGTGCAGGTGATGGGTATGCACATGCCCTATGGCGCGGTGCGGATCGAAAAAGAATGTGGCGGCTATGTTTGCCAAAAAACGCTCGAATGCACTGCGTCTGTGCATTAATTCATGCGCAATCGGAAGATTGGGTACTGCGCTAATCCAGACAAGGCTTACAAAGCTCCCCAGCAGGGCAAGATTGTAGGTGGTTGCCCCGGGGGGAAGCCCTGTTTCATGCGCCAGGCAAACATGCCGTACATGACAAGCATGAGTGCTACATGTAAATACAGCGAAAAATCGACAAGGAACGGATGATTGATCTTGCGGTTTTTATAGTCATTGGTGAGCAGAAGATCAAGTGCAAGCAAGACCAGATAGGTCGAGGCTCCGAGCCATACCCATTGGCCGCCAAGATAAAAGCCCAGAATCGCTGCCAACACTAATAGCGTATTGAAGTAATAACGTAAATAATCCATGGTTGTTTCCCTCCCGATAGATAAATTGCAATGCAAGAAATTCTGCATTTAAAATGCCGTCTGTTAAAAGGCTGCGGCAACGGGCCAAAAAGAGCCCTCTACTCTAACTTGGCAGAGGGCTCTTTGGTCTGCATCAGGTATAGACCTCGGTGAAGGAGGGGGTCAATTCACGAGAGTGGTAGAAAATCCCCTGACCAAGATGCGACTCATCCCACGTGGTGACCGGGCGATCGGGTTGCGCAAGATAACCCAGTCCGGCGAAGGTCTCGTTGCG
>JAUSQB010000307.1 GCA_030652715.1 Rugosibacter sp. | reverse complement strand
ACATGATCGAAGGCGGCTGGGTGTATGCCGCGCACGAAAGTCAGCTGCCTAACGCAAATGATTACTTCACCATTAACGTTGGCCGGCAGCCTGTGGTGCTCACCCGCGATGCGAAGGGCAAGGTGCACGGTTTCTTGAACGCCTGTGCCCACCGCGGTGCCAAGGTCGTGCGCCATACCAAGGGCAACCAGAAGGTGCATATGTGCACGTTTCATGGCTGGTGTTTCAATCCTGAGGGTGAGCTCATCAACGTGACCGATGAGGATACGGGTGCCTACCCCCCGGGGTTTGACCGCAAAAACCTGGGGCTGACTCCGGTGGCCAAACTTGAAAGTTATCGCGGCTTTATCTGGGTCAGCCTGAATGCAGATGTTCTTCCGTTAAAAGAGTATCTCAACGGCGCCACCACCTTTATTGATCTGATGGCTGATCAATCGCCGACAGGCGAGCTTGAGGTTCTCCCCGGCGAATCTACTTATGTTTACAACGGGAACTGGAAGCTGCAAGCCGAGAATGGGCTGGACGGTTATCACGTCAAAGCGACGCACGGCAACTATGTGATGACCGTTGGCCGGCGTGCCAAAGGGCAATCCAACACAGAAACCAAAACACTGGCGGTGGAAAAAATTGATACTGGCGTGAGTGGTTTCTTTGCCTTTGATCAGGGTCATGCCGTGCTCTACGGTCCTTACCCGAACTATAAAGATCGGCCGAACTTTGAATTCCGCGACGGCTATTTTGAAAAGTACGGTGAAGACAGGGCTGTTTGGATGACTGAGCGTTTGCGCAATCTGATGCTGTTGCCCAACGTTTTTCTGATGGATCAGATGAGCACGCAGATTCGCATTTTCCGTCCGCTGGCTGTGGATCGCACCGAAGTCATCACCTACTGCATTGCCCCCAAAGGCGAGAGTGCGGGGGCGCGCGAGAAGCGGTTACGGCAATACGAAGACTTTTTCAACGCGAGCGGCATGGCGACGCCGGATGATCTGGCCGAGTTCCGTCATTGCCAGGCTGGCTTTCAGGCTAAAGCTGCGCCGTATAGCGATATTTCACGCGGCAAGTCGCGCTGGATCAAGGGGGTCGGCGAGGCAGGAAAATCTATCGGTGTAAAGGCAAGGCTGAGCAGCACGAATGTTGCCGATGAAGGCATTTATGTCAGCATCCTCGAAGAATGGGCTCGCCGCATGCAGGATATTGTGAAAAATGAACTTGAAAGGAGTGGAAAATGAACGCAGTCAATGAACATGCACGCTCTGCAGGGACCGCTGCCACGTGGCATTCTGTGGTGCGCTTTCTAGGGCAGGAGGCCAGGCATCTTGACGACAAGGAGTGGGATGCCTGGCTGGCACTCTATTCGCCAGAAGTCGAGTACTGGATTCCCTCCTGGGATAGCGATGGCACGCTGGTGACCGACCCCACAAAACATGTGTCGTTGATCTACTACAAAAATCGCGGGGGACTGGAAGATCGCATCTACCGTATCCGTACAGGGAAATCTGCTTCCAGCACGCCTCTGGCGCGCACAAGTCACCAGTTCCAGCTGATCGATATCAGTGAGGTGGGTGGTGTTTTGCAGGTGCGGACAAACTGGACAGTCGATTCAGTGACTGATCATGAAGTGCGCAGCTATTTTGGTACGGCTTATTACACCCTGGTTGCTCAGGGCGATAGCTGGTTGATCCAGTCTAAGAAAACCATTGTGCTGAATGATCGTATCGACCAGGTACTGGATGTTTATCTGGTCTAGCAAACAGCGGGCTTGAGACTGTGCAAAAGGCTCAAG
>JAUSQB010000295.1 GCA_030652715.1 Rugosibacter sp. | reverse complement strand
CATGACTTGCTCTCCTGAAAATGAATCAAAAATATTCAAGCGGAAAAATGAAATGAATAGCCAGTTAATACGCTGCAGCTCCTCACGCCGTAACTGTGCCATACATTACAAATGTCGGAACGAATTGTGCCACAAGTCCCGGGAAAGACTCTGAAAAGAGTTGCTATTCAGCACTGCACATTACCAGTGCATTGTGTTTCAATTTTGCACCAAAATGGTGCAAAATTATTGCTTGATGCGCACTTTGGAAAACAAGGGATCCGTTGGTAATACTTCTGCCAACCGACGTTTTATACCATCCAGCTCCAAATGGACTTCGTTCAGATAACTGGCTGGGAGTACCACTTCAGCTTCAGCCCGGTTGCCCAGATAATGCAATATTGTTCGATTAAATTGCGGTGGCTCGCACCCGAGCAAATCACGCAGATGCGCCAACAACATCGGCCGGGCGGGAAGTTTGAGTGAAGCATTTCCGGAAATGTCATTCTCCGCATCAACATGAACCAGCACGTCCAGCACTTCGACATGTTTTTCAAGCACGCGGTTACGGGCTGTTTCGGCAATCCAGTGGCCTTCTGAAACACTAATGTGCGGATCAACCTGCACATGGGCATCCACCAGCACCTGATGCGCCATGTGCCTGGTGCGCAACTCATGCAAACCAATCACGCCAGGGGTAGACACAACCGTCTGGCGAATGGCGGCAACCTCTTCAACTGATAACCCGGTATCAATGAGCTCACGTAACGCATCCCATGCAAAACGAAACCCGGCACGCGCTATCATCGCGCCAACGACAATCGCTGCTACGCCATCCGCAAAATTAAAGCCGAGCAATGCACCGCCAATGCCGACTGCCACTACTAGCGAAGAAAGCGCGTCGGCACGGGCATGCCAGGCATTGGCCACCAGCATGGGGGAACGCAAACGCTCTGCTGTGCCCAGCATGTAGCGAAAGAGTCCTTCTTTAGCCGCCAGCGTAAATAGCGCCGCCCACATAGCCGCCACACCAACAGGGGGCAGACTGCTCAAATCCGACAAGCGCCCGCCTGCAGAAATCAGAATACCTACGCCGGTACCCGCCAGCAACAGACCCAGCACCAGCGATGCGGCAGTTTCATAACGGCCATGGCCATACGGGTGAGCATCATCGGCCGCTTCTGCGCCTTTGCGATTTGCATAAAGAACAAATCCATCTGCAATAATGTCTGAAAATGTATGCATCGCATCCGCCATCAAGCTTTGCGAATGAGCGAAAAACCCGACGATCATCTGCATCGCAGTGAGCACCAGATTCACGCCAACACTCACCCAGGTAATACGCTGACCATCGGCAAAGCGCTGGTTAGTATCCTGGGCGTGGCGATGCAAGGGATCGTGGGTTCCGCGTGGCATGATAGAAAGTGGAAAGCTATACTCCTGATATCTCTATTCTAACTGGGGCTTCTTATCATGGGACGTCTGAACGAAATTCTCACTTTAGCGCAGGCACGCGCCACTGACCTTCAATTGCCCTACGCCGGAGCGCTAACACCGCAAGAGGCAAGTGAAGTTTGCCAACTTGCGCCCAATGCGGCAATCATTGATGTGCGTACCCGTGCCGAGCGCGACTGGGTGGGGCGCGTGCCGGATGCCATCGAAATCGAATGGTTAACCTATCCCGACATGCAACCCAATCCCGAGTTTATGCAAACATTGCAGCATGCCATCACGAGCGATTCCCTGCTCATGTTTTTATGCCGATCGGGCGCACGTTCCAGCGCAGCTGCCAAGGCGGCTTCTGCCGCAGGCTATCCCTCTTGCTACAACATACTCGAAGGTTTTGAAGGCGATAAAGACGCCAACGGCCACCGCAACCAAACCGGCGGTTGGCGCCATGCGGACCTTCCCTGGATTCAGGGCTGAGTTCATTGCCATGCAAACTGCCACCATACAATTTGATCGCTTCAACGCGCTGGCCGATAAAGAAGCGGGCGAGCGCATTCGCGCCGCCAAAGCTGCCCTCGGCAAAAAAGCCGTCCTGCTGTGCCACCACTACCAGCGCGCCGATGTGTATGAACATGCCGATCTCACGGGCGACTCGCTCAAGCTCTCGCGCCTGGCCGGGCAGTCGGACGCAGAAAACATCATCTTCTGTGGTGTGCACTTCATGGCCGAAGTCGCCGATATTCTCTCGCGGCCGGAACAAATTTCGATTCTGCCTGATCTCGCCGCTGGCTGCTCCATGGCCGACATGGCAAGCCTGGCCAAGGTAGAACGCTGCTGGCGCGAATTGTCGGCCTTGATGAATCCCGACGAAAAGATCACGCCCGTTACCTACATCAACTCGGCCGCCGATCTCAAGGCTTTTTGCGGCACGCATGGCGGCATTGTATGCACCTCATCCAACGCACCCAGGATTCTTGAATGGTCGTTTAACCAGCGTGAAAAAGTGCTGTTCTTTCCCGATCAGCACCTGGGTCGCTGGAGCGGATACAAGATGAACATCCCGCTCGATGAAATGGTGATCTGGAATCCCGACCTTGAACAAGGCGGCCTCACGCGTGAGCAAATCAGCAAGGCAAAAATCATCCTCTGGCACGGCTTCTGTTCTGTGCATCAAATGTTCCAGCCAAGCGACATCATCAAGTTTCGCAACCAGTACCCGGATGGCATTGTCATCTCGCATCCCGAATGCAGCTTTGAAGTATGCAAACAGTCCGACTATATTGGCAGCACCGAATATATTCTCAAAACTGTCAAGGAAGGCCCGCCCAATACGCGCTGGCTGGTCGGCACCGAACTGAATCTGGTCGAGCGGCTGGCGCGCGAGGTTAAAGATGAGGGCAAGATCGTGCAGTTCATGGCCAGCACGATATGCATGTGCTCCACCATGCAGCGCATCGACCCGCAACACCTGGCCTGGACGCTGGAAAATCTGGTAGCGGGCAAAGTCGTCAATCAAATCAAGGTGCCCGAACACGAAGCCGTACTGGCCAGGATCGCGCTGGAGCGCATGCTCGCCGTGTCATGAGCGCCGACTTTCTGCATAGCGTTTTGGGTACCTCAGCGCACAACCGCGCTAGCCGATGAACACACCGCAGCGCAGCTACCGCTATTACGATTTTGTCATGGCGGCTTTTGTCTGCGTGCTGCTTTGCGCCAACCGCATAGGGGTGGTACCTTTCAGCAGCGGCATATTGTTCTTCCCGATCTCATATATTTTCGGCGACATACTCACTAAGGTCTATGGTGGCCGCGACCAGCGCGTGGTTTGGGCAGGCTTTGCAGCGCTGGTGTGGCAGCTTCGCCAACAGTTACGTGATGGCGAAAATGAAAATCTGGAGCGCGTGCCGCTGGTTATGGACGCGCACCGTAGACTCAACACTGATCGGCGCAGCAGTCGATTCAGGCCTGTTTTACGTCATTGCCTTTATGGCATCTGGCCCAATGCGCAGATCATCACCACCGTCATTGCCCAGCATGTGTTGAAGACCTGTTGGGAAGTGCTCATGACGCCTGTCACTTACCGCGCTGCAGCCTTCCTCAAGCGCACCAAAAACGAAGGCTGGTACGACCGCAACACTAATCTCAACCCCTTTCACGTGCGTGTGTAAACCATGACACTGCCTATTTCGGTCGCCACCTGGAACATTCATAAAGGATTTTCCCAGTTCAATCGCCGCATGATGGTGCACGAGTTGCGCGAGCGCCTACGCGCGCTCAATGCCGACATCGTATTTTTGCAAGAAGTGCAGGGACTGCATCTGAAACATGCCGAGCGGCATGAACACTGGCCGACTGAACCGCAGCACGAGTTTCTTGCCGCCGATGTCTGGCACAGCAGCGCTTACGGGCAGAACATGGTGTATGACCACGGCCATCACGGTAATGCCATACTTTCGCGCTTCCCTATCCTGCATCAGCACAACCAGGATGTCACGCATTTGCGTTTCGAGCGGCGAGGGCTGCTGCATTGCGCCGTTGATCTGCCCCCACTTGACCAACCGCTGCATTGCGTGTGCGTACATTTATCGCTCTTTGCGCGTTCGCGCCGCTGGCAGCTAGACGCGCTGTCCACCTATATCGAAGCCATGGTGCCAGCGAACGCGCCACTATTGATTGCCGGTGATTTCAATGACTGGCGCAATCGCGCCGACGAACTTTTAGCACAGCGGTTGGGCCTGGACGAGATATTCTCCACGGCAGGGCGACGTGCAAGTCAACACACAACTCAGCAAAAAGCTGCGCGCCCGTCGCGCAGCTACCCCGCCGCGCTGCCGTTATTCCGGCTTGATCGCATTTATCAACGCGGTTTAACAGTCACTGCCGCGCATCGGCACGCCGGCCTGCCGTGGTCCACCATTTCAGATCATGCAGCACTTTCCGCTACGCTGCATATCGCTGCCCCAGAAAGCGTTCTACCGCGCGCCGTCTCATGAGCACCGTCCAGGAACGCACTCAAGGCTTTTCATCCGGCAACACGCTACAGCTTCTGGCGACGGGTGTGGCGTATTTCCCCGCGCTGATCGCCGCGATTAATAGTGCAGCGCACGAAGTGCATCTGGAAACCTATATTTTTGCCAACGACGAAACCGGTCGCAGTGTCGCTGCTGCATTAGCCAGAGCAGCACGGCGCGGCGTTGCCGTGCGCGTTCTGGTCGATGGCTTTGGCGCACGCGAATTCGCGGCAGGCCTTGGCGCTTCGCTAATCACCGATGGCATCGAGCTATTGGTCTATCGCCCCCAGCCCCGGCAACAGCGCCTGCATTGGCATCGTTTGCGTCGGCTGCATCGCAAACTGGTGGTAATCGACGGCCGCCTGGCCTTCTCCGGTGGCATCAATATCATCGACGATTTCGACAAAGGGATATCGGCCCCGCGTTTTGATTATGCAGTTTGCATCGAAGGCCCGCTGGTTGGAGTTATTCACGCCGCCATGCGCCACGTGTGGCACATCGTACGCTGGACGCATCTGGGCCATCGCCCGAGTGCGCCGGACTTTCAACCGCCCCCGCAGGAACCGGCAGGACCGGTACGCGCCGCCCTGGTAATTCGCGACAACCTGCGTCATCGGCGAGATATCGAAGAAGCCTATCTGGCGGCAATGAATGATGCACAGCAGGAAATTCTTATCGCCAACGCCTATTTTCTGCCCGGACGACGCTTTCGCGATGCGCTGATAGCAGCCGCTCGGCGCGGCGTTAGCGTGACTCTGCTATTGCAGGGCCGCGCCGACTACGTGCTCCAGCATCACGCCATGCAGTCGATTTACGACAGCCTGCTTAGCGCCGGTATACATATTTTTGAATATCAACCCTCCTATCTGCATGCCAAAGTGGCAGTGATTGATGGAAAGTGGGCAACCGTCGGCTCATCAAACATCGATCCATTCAGCCTGCTTCTATCGCGCGAAGCAAATGTCGTCGTCCGCGATCACGCCTTCGCACTCGAACTGGCTGCGCATCTGCGCACTGCAATCAGTGGCGATACCATCGAAATCCGCTGCGGATCACAAAACCATTCATGGCTGGGGCGAAAAATAAACACCGCCGCCTATGCGCTGGTACGTCTGCTGGTCGGCATGACGGGATATGGAAAACACTACACCACACATGGCCCAAGTTGACGCAACACACACTTTTTTCTTACGATGCACACTCTGCTGCCAACATCTATGTCCAGGACAATGCGCTCGTTCCGACTCATCCTGCTGATAATACCTTGTGTACTGCTACTTGCAGCGTGCGGCAGCACGCCTCAAAAAGTCGGCTATGGCGAGACGGCGCGCTCCGCCGCCGCGCTTGAAAAAGCCAACGAAATCGTGCTGTTTTCGCTCGGACTGATCAACACTGGCTATCGCTTCGGCGGCAAAAACCCCGAAGCCGGGCTGGATTGCAGCGGCATGGTCAGCTATGTTTTTGATCAATCAGCCAGCCTAAAACTGCAAGGCTCTGCTGCCGACATCGCACGTCGCGGTCGTGCAGTGGACATCGCCTATATCCAGCCCGGCGACCTGGTATTTTTCAACACCATGAACAGGTCTCACTCACACGTTGGCATCTACATCGGTGAAGGCCGCTTCATTCACGCGCCAAGCAGCAAAGGCAAAGTCAGAATCGACAGCCTGGCCAAAGGCTGGTTCGCCCCGCGGTTTGAAGAAGCGCGGAGTTATTTCGACTAGCTACCCTGACAAACAATCACCACACACGGCCAGACATCCGGCTGACCGCCAGGCAGGACGCGCTTATGCCCGCTTGGTAACAGCAGGAACCAGTTCTATCTTCAATGTGCCACCGACAGCCGCCGCATATTTCTTGAGTGAAGCCACCGAGGGTGTGTCTTTGCTTGCGGCCTCCAGGCGAGAGACGCGCTCTTGGTAGTGCCCATGCGAACAGCCACGAGGCAATCTCGTGCTGAACTCGGGAATGAAAGTAGTCAACAGACAACACCCTCTTGCAGGGTTAGCAATAATGAGGACTCGCGTCAGTGCAAAATACGCTTCCTCAATACCCAACAGCGGCCCAACAACCCAGCACAAGTACAGGGAAGGGAATAGGATATCGACCACCTAAAACATAAAAATATCCCGGCGCGATACCTGCGAAAAATCGGTGACGAAATGCTCTACGAAAAGTCGGCGCTGGCGAGACGGCGACTGAGGTGCCCAACCCATCATTTCACCTGCCGCGCTTTTGCGCGGTCAGATGAAATGATGGGTTGGGCATCACGCTTGGAGTTCGCGCAATACATCAGGGTGTGAAACAGCAACCCGTAGCAGGGTTTTTGCCGCTCCCGTCGGTTCTCTTCGACCTTGCTCCCAATCTTGCAGGGTGCGAGATGAAATGCCAAGCAGGGATGCGAAATCATGCTGCGATAGCCCCATGCGGGTACGCGCTTCAGTTGCGGGTGTCAATTTAACTTTGGTAACTCGCGCCGCTTGACCACGTTTCATTTGTTTAACCGACGACAGCAAATCATTTTGGAACTTTTCAATTTCAGTGGGCATTTTCTACTCCTTGTTTTAGCGTGGTAAGGAATGATGTGGGCAGATTATCGAAAGCGGCCTTTTTGTAAGCAATCAGCAACCAGACTGTTTGATCGGCAGCGATGAAGTAAATAACACGAGCACCGCCTCGTTTGCCTTTGCCGGGAGCAGACCAGCGAACCTTGCGACAACCTCCACTTCCACGAATGATGTCACCCGATTCTGGATTTGCTGCAATCCAGTTGATTAGATCTTGACGCTCTGAGTCTGACCAAATATCAGCGGCATACCGTTCAAAAACTGGAGTTTCGGCAACTGTTCGCATAAGCGAACTATACGGCAATGCCGTAAATGTTGCAACGGAATCTTAGCGAGATGTTTATGATGCCCAACGAGGCTGTAGAGAAACTAGTTGAGGAGTTGCACAACCCCAATTACGGGGGTCACTTGATCCTTCCTCGGATGGAGATCGGCCAACACAGCGCGTTCTGAGAGGTCGGTTTTTTGTTCATGATGATCCCGATTTTTCCGAAATGGGTTTTTCTACAGCCTCAATGTAAAAGTGAGGGGCTGCGCGCTTTTGCGCAGTCCCTCTCGACTGACAGGTTAGACCCAGACCCGGAGATCATGTTGCGCTACCCAATATGCTTGGCGCAACTGGCTCGCCGACAAACTGCGATGGCCGCCCATCCGGGTACTCGGCACGCGCCCAAAGACCAGTTTGTTGAACATGTGCGAGTACGTCGCTGGCCGACACTTTACCTGCTATGAATTTATCCCGAAGCTCGGTAAACGCGGCATCTTTGAGGACTGGCCAGCCGAGGCTGCTGACATGCGCCGAAAGCGACTGTGAAATTTCGATGAGATTGGCGAACGCGATCTTCCTCACTTCCGACACCGAGCACGACAACGGCCAAGCAATGTGGCATAGCTCGCTGCATTCGTGCCAATACTTCGAGAGATCACCAATCTTTGGGGTGTGAAAAGACATATCAATTTTCATGGCACCAAGGACGATACGCATGAACTCGAAGTGACCATCTATTTCCTTTTGATGTCCAACGAGTTCGTAAATCCGGCGCTCGACTCGCTTGAAGGACTCAATATCGCGCAAGTCGTTCTCTTCGGGTTTTCGATTGAGCAGGCCAGCCCAGTAGTGCACTGCCAACCGCTCGACTGCGAAGCGAAACTCAAATGCCGCATACGATAGCGCAGCAGTGTTCTCGCCTTCGGCGCTCGCAGACAGCCACGCGGCTCCTTGGCGAACATGGTGCGCCAAGTCTAGATTGTGCTGGGTGCTCACATCTGCCATAAAGTGCCTCTGGGCTTAACGAGGCTGTAGAAAAAGTGATTTCAAGAGAAAATTTTTCTCGTAACCAATTGATTTGTAGATAATTTTAAATGAATAAATGAGTGAGTTAAGGGTTTTTCTACAGCCTCAACGTAGAAGTCACCGGCGCTGCGCGGCTTTATCGCGCAGCGTCCGTGTGGACTGCCGGGTTGGGCGCTTTGGACTACGAATAGCTTTGAAAACTTGCAATCGCCGTCTCGCCAGCGCCGACTTTTCGGAAATCCGAACTCGGCCGGTTTGATTTGCCCGGACTAAAAGGTCGTCTTTGTTTTCACGTCCTTCCAGCCTTTTCCTTTTAGGCAGCTTATCACTGCATATTCATCTGTACTATCCCCTGTCAGCCTCTTGGCTACGCCACGACACTCCAAGAGATCGTTGGAAAAATCCGCCTGAGTAGTGCCAGGCTTGTTTCCTCCAATAGACGTAGCACATGCGCTGATGAAGATAGCGAGAAATGGAAATGCCAAAAGATTGAGTCGTTTCATTTCTTTTCCTCATGAGTAGTTACATTGCAATACTGTTTTGATGGATTGACACACTGACCAACACAAATGACCCGTCCCAAATTGTCTGTTGTAGCCCCGCCACCTAACTGATTGGAACATTTCAGATACCCAAGGTTGTCGGTAACGCATCGTCCTGGTGCGCAAGCAACTCCGTTAAGTGTTTGCACTGCAGTGCCTCCGGGAGGAGCGCAAAATGTCTTCCCCAATGCATCCTGAGCACAGCCGCCCTGAGCTTGAGCATTCACATAAGCATGCGATAGGCAAAGCAGAATGCCAATAAAGCCATATCGAACATAGCCCATCACAGTTTCTCCTCGTTATCCCACACTCGTTGTGCAAGGGACTGCCCGTCTCTGCCTAGACTCAATAACTCTCTACGAAAAGCTGGCCAATCCGAATTGTCAAAAAAGACTGAACGGATGCTGTGAGACTCTGCGGGCTTTACGTCAATTTTTAAAAACATGAACGCACCATCCTCAATCGAGATTTCCGAAATGGCCCCATGAACAAGATCATTTCGCTTTTTCCCGGCAACGGCAAATCGCGGTAGTAGCAACTCGGCTTCGGCACGGAACTGCTGAAGTTTCGGTAATTCAGCGAAGCATTTGCCTAAGAATTCTATCTTTGGATCGAGATGTTGCGGGCGGCGTTTGAGCAAGGGGTGTCCGTCAAAAAAATGGAAGATATTTGCAACCATGAGGTCAAGCGATTGTTCGGCAAAACCCCATTGGACTACAACAAACCCAACAGCCTTGAATAACGTCTCGATGTCGCTGCCTGGCTTAACTCCGGGAAGGTCAAATGGCATGGGAACTCCTATGGGCAACACCGCCCAACGTTAAATGGACACACAAATCGGTGTATATCCTGAAGTCTCTGTGTGTCTAATTCTCTTCATATTTTTTAATGCATTGAAATCATTAAAAATAATCAAATTTCTTTCTGACATGACACCTTCAAGCACACCTGAAACCATCTCGCCGCTAAAACTACTCGATCAGGTGCGCAACAAGTTACGGGTGAAACAATACAGCATCCGCGCTGAACATGCTTATGTTGGTTGGATTAAACGCCGCGTCTTTTATATGGCAAGCGCTGCCTGGCCGAAAAGTCGGCGCTGGTGATACGGCGTGCAGCACATACCCTCCCGGTGCAGCGCATATAAAAAGCACTATTTTGGATCAAATACCTACGGCATTTGTTTTATATCAAACCGCAACCATCAAGCGCTTGTTATCTTCCTTGCAAACCGTACAATCGAAAAACGAATCTACCAATAACCACTGAAAGGAATGCCATGTCGCACTACCACGCCGTTGTATGGATTGATCACGCCGAAGCGCACGTGATGCACATCAGCCCCGATGACGTCGAATCATCCATTGTTCGCCCCAGCAAGCCCCATCAGCACTTGCACAGTAAACGCGGGGTCGTTGGTGTGGGGCGCGTACCAGAAGACCAGCACTTCTACCACGAGGTGGTTGAGGCGTTAAAGGGCGCCGAGGAAATTCTGATCGTCGGCCCGGCGAACGCCAAGCTCAATCTTATCAAGCATATCCATCACCATGACCAGCCGATGAGCAGCAAGGTTGTGGGGGTGGAAACGGTTGATCACCCGACAGATGGGCAACTGGTGGCCTACGCTCGCAAATACTTTGCGGCAGCCGACCGCTTGCGTTCATAAGGCAATTTGCTTCAGCGTTCAATCAGCGTTCGACGAATGCGCGCTCAATGACGTAATCGCCAGCCACACCGGTGTGCGGTGAAATCGCGAAGCCGCGCGCGTCGAGCATCGCTGCACAGTCGGCCAGCATGTGCGGGCTGCCGCACATCATCGCACGGTCGGTTGCCGGGTCAAGCGGTGGCAGGCCGATGTCGGCAAACAGCTTGCCGGATTCGACCAGTGTAGTGATGCGGCCTTGATTGCGGAAAGGCTCGCGCGTCACTGTGGGGTAATAGATCAGTTGGTTGCGCACCATTTCGCCCAGGAATTCATGCTGCGGCAAATCTTCGGTGAACAGTTTGGCATAGGCCAGCTCGCTGGTGTAGCGCACGCCATGAATCAGCACGACTTTTTCAAACGCGGCATAGGTTTCGGGGTCTTGCACGATGCTCAAAAACGGCGCGAGACCCGTGCCGGTTGAAAACAGATAAAGATTTTTGCCCGGCTTCAAATCACGAATCACCAACGTGCCTGTAGGTTTGCTGCCCACCAGTACTGAGGCGCCCACTTCGATTTTTTGCAGCCGCGAAGTGAGCGGGCCGCTGGCTACTTTGATGCTGAAAAACTCAAGGTATTCTTCATGGTTCGGGCTGGCGATGCTGTAGGCGCGCAGC
>JAUSQB010000291.1 GCA_030652715.1 Rugosibacter sp. | reverse complement strand
GTTGAGCTTGATGATCTTGTGACCTTCTTCTTCCATCTGTTTGGCGCGCTCGAGCACGGGCCCGCGAATGTCGTAGCAGACGTTGTTGAGCTTGGCGGATTTTGTCACGGGCTGCATGCGCAACCGTCCTTTCTGCAAGAGGCTGCCGACTGACTTGGCAACAGGAAAATGTATAATTTTACTCAAAGCGGCGGCGTAGCCGCAAATTAAGATTTGACGCAGCCGTATCGCATTTTTTCAGACTAGCTCATTATGACAAATGCCGACAGCCTATTTCACCTGATAGCTACAGCCTGATGAAACTCCAATCTACCGCACCAGCTAGTTTATTGGCTGTTACCGCCTACGATGCAGCGGGGATTTCTGTGGCTGGCCGCAGGCTATCACGTAGTTTCATTCTCACGCCGCAGCGCCTGATTGAAGACTGGCCGCCTGTCTCGCCGGATACGCTGTGTGAAGCTGATCTGGAAACTCTTGTCACGCTTGGTTGTCCCATTGTGCTTTTAGGCACGGGGCTGTGCCAGAAATTTCCTTCTCCTGCCCTGTTACGGCCATTGCTTGAGCGCCGCATTGGTGTTGAAGTGATGGACAGCTTTGCCGCCTGTCGTACCTACAACATCCTGATGGCCGAAGGTCGTGAGGTTGCTGCTGCCATCATTGTGGAAGCCCCATGATTCAACCCTGCGCAGAAGCCAAACCATGAATGCCATCAGTTTTTCGCTCATTCTGACCGGTGTATTGCTCAATGCTGCAGCACAGCTGTTGCTCAAGGCGGGTACTAATGCCATCGGTCATTTTGAATTTCACGTCGGCAATATTTTCCCCATCGGAATGAAGCTTGCTCTGCAGCCTTACATCATGGGTGGCATGACATGTTATGTAGTGAGTTTGGTCGTGTGGATCATGGCATTATCGCGCGTGCCGGTTTCTATTGCCTACCCGATGCTGTCGATTGGGTATGTCATCAATGCTTTCGTTGCTTGGCAATGGTTTGGCGAGGCGCTGGCAGCGCAAAAACTCCTGGGTATAGGTTTTATTGTTATCGGCGTGATTTTGGTGACACGTTCATGAGCGCTATCCACCGGGTTGCCAGGCTGCGCCAGCATTACCTGCGATAGCGGGCCACGATTGCTGACGTGGCCGTTGTGTTGCGTCTGATAAACATTGGTGCTGGTTCGGTGCACAATGGGATGACGCCAGTCCGCATACGTCGCTGTATCCATCAAGTGGTGCGCAGCCTGTATGGCTAGTTCCCGTTGTTTGCGCACGTTGACCTGGTGTGCCGAATACGGCGACGGGCAGGGCTCGCACCTGTTCGCGGTAGAATCCACCGATCCGTTCTTTTCGGCGGCTGCAAACAGTCTCCTCAATGTGAGTTTCAGTATGTTTTTGCTTTTTCTAACATGAAAAAATTCTTATTTTCGGCGTCAACCGTTTCTTTGACGACTATCTTTCACCGCGCTCTACATGGGGCCTATCGCCACACTGTTGTTCGCACGTCAATTAATAAACAGGTTGAGTAACCATGAAGCTGGCGTTAAAAATTGATGTGAATACTTTGCGCGGGACCCTGAAAGGGGTGCCACGGCTGATTGAGATTTTGCAACAACACGAAGCCAGTGCCAGTTTTTTGTTTTCGATGGGACCAGACCACACCGGCCGTGCCATCCGCCGCGCGTTACGCCCAGGCTTCATGAAAAAAGTGCGACGTACTTCGGCAATAGCGAACTACGGTGTCAAAACCCTGATGTATGGCACGTTGTTGCCCGGCCCGGATATTGGCCGCAGTGGTGCCGACGTGATGCGTGCCACGCGTGATGCTGGGTTTGAGGCAGCGATTCATTGCTGGGATCACGTTAAATGGCAAGATGGTGTAAGTGCCGCCAATGAGGCGTGGACAGCAGCTGAAATGCGTAGCGCCCATGCGCGTTATCGTGACGTATTTGGTATAGAGGCACAAGGCGTGGGTGCGGCGGGTTGGCAGATGAGTCCCCATGCGTTGCGCATGACGCAGCGACTGGGTTACCGCTGGGCTTCGGATTGTCGCGGTAGCTACCCTTTCATGCCGGTATGGAATGCAGAAGTTGTTTTATGCCCGCAACTGCCGACAACGCTGCCGACTCTGGATGAGCTGATTGGCACAGAGGATATGACCGTTGCTAACGTGCATCAACGGTTGTTGCGCCTGACTGCAATCGAGCCCAAGGATCATGTGTTTACTCTTCATGCTGAGCTCGAAGGCTTAAAACTTGGCGACACGTTAGCGCGTTTGCTCAGTGGCTGGCGCGATCAAGGTTACCAACTGATTTCGCTCGGCCAGATGCGTGACTCACTTGATCCGGAAGCGCTTCCTCGCCATGAAATAATTCGCGGCGAAGTGCCGGGCCGTCCTGACGCCTTGATGTTGCAGGGCGAGAAATTTTTATCTACCTGGAAGGACGCTGCATGAATCGTATCCCCTCTACGCTCATCTCTCTACCCGCATCTCCCGCTATAACACCGGCCCAGCCATCGGCTGTCGGTTTGATCGTGCCTGAGTTTATAGCTCCTGCAACAGGCGGCGATTTTATCCTTTCCGCTCATCTTGGGCACCCCGTTGTGCTGTACTTTTACCCCAAGGACAACACGCCGGGTTGTACAACGCAGGCGCAGCAGTTCCGCGACCTGCATGCTGAATTTATCAAGGCAGGTTGTGTTGTTTTCGGTGTTTCGCGTGATTCGCTCAAGTCGCATGAAAACTTTAAAGCCAAATTCGGTCTGCCGTTCGAATTGATTTCTGACATTGAGGGTACGCTGTGCCGAATGTTCGATGTTGTTAAAAACAAAATGCTGTATGGCAAAAAAGTACTGGGTATTGAGCGCAGCACTTTTCTGATTGACGCGCAGGGTGTGCTGCGTCACGAGTGGCGTGCTACCAAGGCCGATGGCAACGCCACTATTGTTCTTGACGCCGTGATGAAAATTTAGTTTTTGATAAAGGGCGCAATACGCCCTTTTATTCACGTCTTGTCTGATAGTCAGGCTCGCTATCGTAAGCTCATCTTGTCAACTTTGAGGTGGCTATGAACGCAAAACGTGCAACAACAGTAAAAAAAGCCACCATCAAACTTTTTGTGCTGGACACCAATGTGCTGATGCA
>JAUSQB010000283.1 GCA_030652715.1 Rugosibacter sp. | reverse complement strand
CTTGAGTCCGTCTCTGGAAAGTACCCTTGGGGTGCCGACTTTTTCTTGCAGTAATTCACCAATGCCGCAGTTGATTAAAAACTGCGCCTGATTGGTGTAGCCGAGCACGCTTAACCCTGCGTCAAACCCGGCTTCGGCGACAGTCGTGAAATCGACATGCGAGGTGATGTCGGACAAGCCTGGATACCACAGCGGTTCGTCATGCACGCGATGCCGATAATGGCAGCGCACCGTGCCGTCATCGCGTTGCGGGTGATACAGCTCGCGGCGTGGCAGGCCGTAGTCCAGCAGGATCATCGCGCCGCATTCAATGCGCCCGGCAAGCTCAGCCACCCAGGCGCGCACGGCCAGGCTGATTTCGCTGCGATAAGGTGCTGCCACGGGCAAGATGTCTGCGGCGTCGATCAATGCCTGGCTGGCAGGGCGTTCTGCGAAGGTTAACTGTTCGCCGGTGGCGTTTTCGGCAAGCGCCACGCCGCGTTCAAACAAGCCGGTTTTATCCCAGCGCACAGCATGCGTGGGCATGGCGTCGAGCACTTCGTTGCCGATCAAACAGCCGGAAAATTTTTCGGGCAGCGCATCCAGCCATTGCACGCGGTCAAGAAATTGCGGCGCGTGCCGGGCGATGGTGGCGGCCTGGCGGGCGCGCAGCTCGCCGGAGAGTTCCAGGATGGCATAGTGTTCGGGCGCGTGGCCCAAGTTGTCCAGGGCGAGCAATAAGTCCGCTGCCAGGCGCCCGCTGCCAGCGCCCGCTTCGATGACATAGGGTTTGGACGCGGCGAGCACTTGTGCAACCTGCCGGGCGAGTGCCTGGCCAAAAAGTGGTGTTAATTCAGGCGCGGTTAAAAAGTCGCCGCCGGATTGCGCATCGCCAAACTTGTGCGCGCCGCCCGCGTAATAGCCCAGGCCGGGGGCATACAAGGCCAGCTCCATATAGCGGGCGAAGGAAATCCAGCCCTGGGTTTTTATTTCGCGGGCGATCAAGTCCGTGAGCGCTGCGCTTGCGGCAATGGCTTCAGCGGATGGGGCGGGGAGGTTGGCAATCATGCGGCAGGCTCGCTGATTTTACAGACGCTTATTCAGCGGTTTGCTCAATTTTTTCTTGCAGGCTAAGCCAGCGCTCTTCATTCGTTGCGATCTCCCCCATCAGTTGTGTTTGCCGCTGGGTAAGCGTTTGCAGCAAGGTTTTATCCGTTGCGGCGTAGAGCGCGGGGTCGGCAAGTCGGGTTTCCAGCGCAGCAAGTTCGGTTTGCCAGGCAGTGAGCTGTTTTTCGAGCTTTTCGGCTTCTTTGACGAGCGGTTGCCGTATCGCCAGCGCCGACTTTTCATTCGTATCGGCGGAGGCTTTCGTGGTTGGTGTGGAAGTGACTGCAACGGTCACCGGTTTATTGGCGCTGCGCTTTTCCTTGCTGCGCTCTTCCGCCAGCCAGGCTGAATAGTCGTCCAGGTCGCCATCAAACACCTGCACTTTGCCGTTATCCACCAGCCACAGTTCATCGCACGTGGCGCGCAGCAAGTGGCGGTCGTGCGAGACCAGCACCAT
>JAUSQB010000276.1 GCA_030652715.1 Rugosibacter sp. | reverse complement strand
ATCGAAATTACCCTGCACAAAAAATCGTGCGTGCTGGAAATCGCCTTTGATGATGGCAGCCGGTTTCAACTACCCACTGAATTTCTGCGAGTATATAGTCCTTCTGCTGAAGTGCGCGGCCACGGCAAGGGGCAGGAAACACTGCAAACAGGCAAGCGCGACGTAGCTATTTTGACGCTGGACCCCGTAGGCAGCTATGGCATCAAGCCCACCTTCTCGGACGGTCACGATAGCGGTATTTTCTCCTGGGACGTGCTGCATTATTTAGGGGCTAACCAGCCAGCACTATGGACGGATTATCTTCAACGCCTGGCAGCGGCAGGGGCCAACCGCGAGGAATCGACCGCCAAAGAGTCACCCAGCAGCGGATGTAACAACCATAAGTGAAACCCGAAAAGTGACACAATCTCATGGCTAAAACGCATTTCGGTTTTGAAACTGTCAATGAAGAAACCAAGGCGCAACGCGTCGCCGGGGTGTTTTCGTCTGTTGCAACGAAGTACGACATCATGAACGATCTCATGTCCGTCGGCCTGCACCGCGTATGGAAAAAGTTCACCATCAACATCGCCGCACCGCGCCCGGGCGAGCGTGTGCTGGATGTTGCAGGCGGCACGGCGGATCTTTCTTTAGCCTTTGCACGCCGCGTAGGCACTCAAACCGAAACTGGCGGACAGGTATGGCTCACCGATATCAATAACGCCATGCTCAGCGTAGGGCGCGATCGCCTGCTGGACGCCGGGATTATTGCCCCGGTGGCGCAATGTGATGCCGAAAAATTGCCGTTCCCTGATAACTATTTCGACATCGTTACCGTCGCCTTTGGCCTACGCAACATGACGCGCAAAGAGCAGGCGCTGTCTGAAATGTTGCGTGTATTGCGCCCCGGCGGACGGCTGCTCGTACTTGAATTTTCCAAGGTATGGACACCGCTCGAGAAAATTTACGATGCTTATTCATTCAAGCTGCTCCCCTGGCTCGGTGAAAAAATCGCCGGGGATGCTGCCTCGTATCGCTATTTAGCCGAATCCATCCGCATGCATCCCGACCAAACAGCACTCAAAGCCATGATGGAACAAATTGGCTTTGAGCGGGTCGACATCTTCAATCTCACTGCGGGCGTCGTTGCCTTGCATCGTGGGTATAAATTTTAAAAATTAATTTAAAAGGACATTCAATGAAACAATTCATGATATTTTTTTGTATCGCGTTTTTTAGCTTAGGCATACTAGTCGATACCGCCGAGGCTCGGCGCATGGGTGGCGGCAAATCTTTAGGCATGAAGCGCGATGCGACGCCCGCACGCTCGACTACACCAACACAAAATACTGCACCCTCATCTGCTACCGCACCCGTGTCGGGCACCCCGCCACGCACAGGAATGGGCCGCTGGATGGGGCCGATTGCCGGTCTTGCTACAGGCATTGGCTTAGCCGCCCTGCTCTCTCATTTTGGGCTAGGCGAAGGCGCGGCTAATTTCTTGCTGATCGCCTTGTTGGCCATGGGCGCCATTTTTCTCCTGCGGCGCTTTTTGGGCAACCGTGCTACAGGAAATACCCTTCTGTACCCTCAACCTGTTGGGGCAAACTCCGCAGGGCGACAAGAATCCATGAGTTTTGATGCGGAAAAAGTCTTGAGTCCGTCTCTGGGCGGCGCTGGTAATACGGCCACTTCTATTGCGACACAAGCCACAGCCAGTAACATTCCGGCTGACTTCGATGTGGAAGGCTTTTTACGCCAGGCCAAGCTCAGTTTCGTGCGCTTGCAAGCCGCCAATGATCGTGGCGATATGGAAGATATCCGTCAATTCTCTACGCCGGAAGTGGCTGCTGAGATTCAACTTCAGTTTCAGGAGCGTCAACGTGCTGCGCAACAAACCGATATCGTTCAGTTAGCAGCAGATTTGCTGGATGTCTCCACAGAAACCACCCGTTATGTAGCCAGCGTGCGGTTTCATGGGCAGTTGCGTGAAGATTCACAAAACGCACCCGAGGCTTTTTCCGAAGTATGGCATTTAGTAAAACCGCTAAACGGTGCGAGCGGCTGGCAAGTGGCTGGCATTCAGCAAAACTAAGGCAGCTATGCCTCTTCTGCCTGATCCCTCGATGCTTGCCATGACGGCTGCTGTAGCAACTGTCAATCATCTGTTGGGTCAGGCCGCTTGGGCGCGCGAGAAATTGCAGCCGTTTGCAGGCCAATGTGCAGAAATATCTCTCCCACTTTTTTCAGCCGTGTTCGGCGTGACGCCGGAAGGCTTGGTCGCCGCATCAACAACCCATGTCGAACCTGCGGTAACAATCGACTTACCGGCAAACACGCCCTTACTTGCCCTGCAGGGTCATGCGGCAATCATGCGTACGGCGCGCATCAGCGGTTCGGCTGAATTTGCGCAAAGCCTGGGCTATGTTTTGCAACATCTGCGCTGGGATGTAGAAGAAGATCTTTCCAGAATATTCGGTGACATCATCTCGCATAGGTTAGTAGCAAGCGCTCACATCTTTTCAGCTCATCAGAAAAAGCGCGCCTTGAATCTGGCAGAAAATATCAGTGAATATCTCATCGAAGAACAACCGACTTTAGTTCGCCGTATCACCAGCGCCGACTTTTCAGCCGATGTAAATAAATTGCGCGATGACCTGGCGCGGCTGGAAAAAAGATTGCAGCGCCTGAGCTAACCTCAACGACCTACTGCTGACTGGCTGCTTAAAAACCCTTTCAAAAACTGTGGTTGTATTGCACCGAGAGCAAATCAGCGCTGGTGTCAAAGTTGCCGCGTATGGTTTGCGTGAAAGGCCCGCCCAGGGCAACCGCTCTTTCCGTTACTGCTTTCTTGAAGAAAATATGGCTGTAACCCATATCCAGCGAACTTTTCGGCGATAAAGCATAACGCGCACCGACTGAAAGCCAGGTTCGATCTGCGTCCGGCAGCGTCATGGTTCGGTCGGCAGCACTGGGCACCGGCGTTTTATCGTAGGCCGTGCCAATGCGTAATTTCCAGGTGTCGTTTAGTCGGCAGTTAGCCCCAAGGCCTACACGGTAGGTATCGCGAAAATTAAAATTCAGCGCCGCAACAGGCGCACTTGTTCTTGCGTTGGTCGCCGTAATCGTCTTGATTGAACTCCAGTAGGTCCAGGTGATATCGGCCAGCATATCCCAGCGATCACTCAGGCGTTGATGCAAAGCCAGCGAGAGATTATCCGGTGTTTCAAGTTCTGCCCTAATATTTCGATTGAGCACACCCTGAATGTCTTGCTTGCCCTCAAGATGAAACTTGACCTGTGAGCGATAGGCCAGCCCAAGACGCGTGGCGGGTGAAAACTGAAACATCACCCCAAGGTTATAGCCCCATGCGTCATCATCCCCTTCCAGTTTGGCTATGCGCTGGGTAGCTGCGGCCACGGGTGCCATCTGGCGAAACTCGACTTCGCTTCGCGCATAGTCAAGGCCGAAACCCAGCGAAACGGTGTCGTTCAAGCGATAGGCAATCGAAGGGTTAATGTTGATCTGCTTGATTTCAGCAAAATAGCCAGAAAATCGCCCTATGAATTTTTCCTCATACTCGGTTTTGTTGCCAAAAGTCGGCGACAGCCCAACGCCGATGCGCAGGCGTGGTGAAATAGCATACGCATAATAGGCTGCGGGGATCAATGAAGTTCCACCGCCATCTCCCCCGCTATTACCCAAAGCAAAAGTGGGCATTGCTGCCGTGCCTGCATTGCTGAAATTAACCGAGCGATTGAGCACTGTGCCAGCAATAGCGAGGCTGTGCCCTTCAGATAGATAGGTCAGGCCTGCCGGATTGAAAATTACTGTGCTGGCGTCTTCAGCGCTGGCAGCTGCGCCTGCAAAAGCATTGCCATTGCCAGCGCCGTTTTGATTTTGCAACGCAAATCCTGCGGCATTCGCCGTGATGGGTAACATCACGCTCAGGATTAGAACTAACGGAGTGCGTAAGTGAGCTATGCGCTTCATTTCGATCTCCTCGTATTTTTATTCTTTTTCTATCGCTACCGGCGAATGAAGAAACACTCTATGCCTCTCTTTTATTGAAGGCAAGTACGATAAATTTTCAATGAAAAGATTGTCGGCTCCCATAATCCTGCCTACAATCACTGGTCTTAAGTATCATTCGCATTCCCTCTTTTTAAGGAATTAACCATGGAACATACTCTCCCCCCTTTGCCATATGCTATGGATGCACTGGCTCCCCTCATCTCGAAAGAAACCTTTGAATATCATTATGGCAAGCATCATCAGGCCTACGTTACCAACCTTAACAATCTGATCAAAAGCACAGAGTACGAAAATCTTGATCTTGAAGCCATCATCAAGAAAGCCCCTGCGGGAGGCGTTTTTAATAACGCAGCCCAGGTCTGGAACCACACATTTTTCTGGAACAGTATGAAAGTTGCCGGTGGTGGATCGCCAAACGGCGCATTGGCTGATGCAATCACTGCCAAATGGGGAAGCCTTGAAGAATTCAAGAAGGCATTCCAAGCATCTGCCGTTGGTAATTTCGGCTCAGGCTGGACCTGGCTGGTGAAAAAAGCCGACGGTTCGGTGGATATTGTTAATACCAGTGCTGCCGGCACACCATTGACTTCCGGGGACAAGCCTTTGCTGACAATCGATGTCTGGGAGCATGCTTACTACATCGATTACCGCAATGCGCGGCCTAAATTTGTGGAAACATTCCTCGCATCGCTTGTTAATTGGGCTTTTGCGGAAAAAAACTTTGCCTAGATCAAGCGCGAATCCAGGCACAACAAAAAAGGCAGCGCAAGCTGCCTTTTTTCATCCCTAATCAACACAACAACTCAAGCGATTTTAGCGGCCAAGCTTACGCAGCCGTTCAATTGCCGACAACTGCGCGATGGCCTCACTTAACTCAGCCTGAGCACGAGCATAGTCCATCTCGGCATTACGATTCGCCAAGGCTTCCTCAGCACGCTTCTTGGCTTCCAGCGCTTTGGCCTGATCAAGATCCGCACCACGAATTGCTGTATCTGCCAGCACCGTAACCAATCCAGGCTGCACTTCAAGCAGACCACCGGCAACAAAAATAAGCTCCTCTTTGCCCTGTGGCAGCTTGATACGTACTGCACCCGGTTTGATACGGGTCATCAGCGGCATATGGCCTGGCAAAATCCCCAACTCGCCATTTTCACCCGGCAAAGCAACAAACTCAGCCAAACCGGAGAAAATGGACGCTTCTGCACTGACTACATCTACATGAACTGTCATAGCCATATCTTATCTTTCTTTTCGCCGCAATAATTAAAGCGTCTTGGCCTTCTCGAATGCCTCTTCAATGGCACCTACCATATAGAACGCCTGTTCGGGCAGCTCGTCGCATTCACCGTCTACAATCATCTTGAAGCCCTTGATCGTATCGGCCAGAGAAACGATTTTGCCTGGTGAGCCGGTGAATACCTCGGCCACATTGAATGGTTGCGATAGAAAACGTTGAATCTTACGCGCGCGCGATACAGCCAGTTTATCTTCCGGAGCCAGTTCATCCATGCCCAGAATGGCGATGATGTCACGCAACTCTTTATAGCGCTGTAGATTCGACTGTACGCGACGCGCCACGCTGTAGTGTTCTTCACCCACCACCAAGGGGTCTAGCTGGCGCGATGTCGAATCCAGGGGATCAACGGCCGGGTAAATACCCAGTGCAGCAATATCACGTGACAGCACAACCGTTGCATCAAGGTGGAGGAAGGTAGTCGCCGGGGACGGATCAGTCAAGTCGTCAGCGGGCACATAAACAGCTTGAATGGATGTGATCGAACCCACTTTGGTCGAGGTGATGCGCTCTTGCAAGCGACCCATTTCATCGGCCAGCGTTGGCTGGTAACCCACGGCAGATGGCATACGGCCGAGCAGCGCAGAAACTTCGGTACCGGCCAGCGT
>JAUSQB010000271.1 GCA_030652715.1 Rugosibacter sp. | reverse complement strand
AAGACGTGAAGCTCGCAGTCGAAGCCGCGCACGCGGCTTTTCCCAGCTATCGCATGACCACCCCGGGCCAGCGCGAAACCTGGTTGTCCAAAGCCGCCGATCTGCTTGAGCAACGTGCTGAGGAATTTATCAATGTGCTGATTGAAGAAGGGGGTTCCCCGCTGTTCAAGGCACAGTTCGAGGTGAAGTTTTCTATTGATGCCTTGCGCACTGCGGCGGGGATTCCGCGTCGCGTGACGGGCATGACGCTACCCTCGGATGTGCCTGGGCGTTTTTCGATGGCGACCCGCTCGCCATTAGGCGTATTTGCCTGCATTACCCCTTTTAACGTGCCTTTGATTAAAGCGTTTGTTGAGTGCTCTGGCCCCTTGGCCACAGGAAATACCGTGGTGATGCTGGCGTCCGAAGAAGCGCCTGTCGTTGCCATTCGTGTCGCCGAACTACTGCGTGATGCAGGTTTCCCGGCAGGTTCGTTTAATGTGCTGACGGGCTATGGCCAAGAAATTGGCGATACCCTGGTGACGCATCCCCATGTGAAGGGCGTTAACTTCACTGGTTCAACGCGTGTGGGCCGTCATTTGTCAGAGCTGTGCGGCAAGCACATGAAGCGCGTACTGCTCGAACTGGGCGGCAAGAGCCCATTGATCGTTTTGAAAGATGCCGATCTGGATGCTGCCGCGATGGGCGCTGTGATGGGCATGTTTTTCTATCAAGGCCAGGTGTGCATGGGCTCCAGCCGTATTCTCGTTGAAGCGCCGGTGTATGACGACTTCCTCAAGCGGTTTAAGGCGATTACGTCCAGCCTCGGTTTTGGCGACTTGCGCGACCCCAAAACAGTGACTGGCCCGATCATTTCGCAACGCCAGCGCGACCGCGTGCGCCAGCATATCGAAGATGCGGTTGCCAATGGTGCCACGCTCGAAACCGGTGGCGTGTGGGATGGCAATCGTTGCGCTTCAACCATTTTGACAGGCGTCAAAAAGAACATGATCTGTTACTACGAAGAAACCTTCGGCCCCGTGACAGCTGTGTATAAAGTGGATTCAGCCGACGAAGCCCTGGCCATTGCTAACGACACCACGTACGGTCTTTCGGCTGCCGTGTATACGCAAAACCTGGCTGAAGCGATGCGTCTGGCACAAGGCATTCACGCCGGCATGGTGCATATCAATGCGCCCTCGTTGCAAGACGAACCCCATGTTCCCTTCGGTGGTATCGGTGATTCAGGCATGGGCCGCGAAGGTGCGGCAACGGATATCGATCATTGCACGGAGTGGAAGTGGATCACAATCCAGGCACCCATGGCAGCACCTGCGCACTGATGCTTGTTGCCAAGGCTAAAACTAGCCTCCGCTAGCGCCATAAGTAGCACCCTGTAGCCCTTAGCGGTGTTTTAAACACCGTTAAGGGCTACAGTCATATAGCGTTCGTTGTTGTTGACATTCCTGCATTTATTAATAATAATGATTCTCATTAACAAAATAAGAGATGTCCCTATTTTTATGAAATCGCTTTCTTCCAACCGCCCGCAACCTGTCCAGGCGGTTGAAAAAATGCCACCCACCCGGGTCATGGATAGCACCGCACTGTTCGCTAGCGATAGCTATCAGGAAGTCCAGATTATTCATGCTGGCAAGATATATCGATTGCGGAAAACCCGGCAAGACAAGCTAATTTTGACGAAATAAGGTTTCCATGCAGATCATTGTGATTCAATACCGGCCATGATTTCTATTGCACTTGTTGGTCAGCCAAACGTTGGAAAATCGGTTATTTTTCATCGCCTGACCGGTCGGTATGTCAACGTCTCGAATTATCCCGGAACAACGGTTGAGGTGACGCGTGGTCAACGACGCGACCATCCTGATCAGATGATACTGGATACACCCGGCATCTTGACGCTGCCAGCACGCAGCGAAGATGAGCAGGCTACGGCGCACATACTGCTTCACGAAAAGTTGCGTACCCTGGTGCAGGTGGGGGACGCCAAGAACTTGCGCCGCACCGTGCAACTTGCCCTGCTTCTGGCCGAAGCGGGCGTGCCTATGGTTCTGGCCCTGAACATGATGGATGAAGCCCGGGCATGTGGCATGGCGTTCGATCCAGCCAAGTTGGCAGTCGAGCTTGGGCTCGCCGTGGTGCCCACGGTGGCTACGGGTAACGAAGGCATAGCAGCGTTGTCGCGCGCGATTACCACTGCGAAGGTTCCCGTTTTTCGTCTTACCTATGCCAATGAAATCGAGGCGGCGATTGACGATCTGGTGCTGATGCTGCCTGCTGCGCATTTGTCGTCGCGCGTTGTTGCCCTGCTGTATCTGGCGGGCGACAAGGCGACTGAGGAATGGCTTGCCGCCCAAGGCACGCAAAATGCCGATCTATTCGCCCTCGCAGCACGGCGCGAACGCCTGCAGGACGAGTTCACCGAGCCTCTGGCGGAAATTTTGCAGCGTGCCCGCATAACGGCAGCTGAAGCCATTGTCCGACGCGTTGTCCGAGATGCCGGTCAGATGGGCAATCGGTTGGTGCAGCGCATTGGTCAGTGGTCGGTGCACCGCTGGCTGGGTTGGCCGATTGTCGCGTTGGTGCTGTATTCGGTCTATGCCTTCGTTGGACAGTTCGGCGCGGGTGTATTGGTTGGCTTGCTGGAAGAGGATTTATTCAACGGTATCATCAACCCATGGTTCCAGCACATCGTTACCGCTTGGGTACCTATCGTGTGGTTGCAGGATTTTCTGGTTGGCCCGTATGGCTTGTGGACCATGGGCATGACCTATGCGCTGGCGCTGATTCTGCCCATCGTCACTACTTTTTTCATCGCTTTTGGCATTCTTGAGGATTCCGGCTACTTTGCCCGACTCTCGGTGCTCTCCAACCGCGCTTTCAAGATGCTGGGCTTGAATGGCCGCGCCGTGTTGCCGATGGTGCTGGGTCTGGGGTGCGTGACCATGGCTACGCTTACCACGCGCATTTTGCACACCCCGCGTGAGCGGTTGATAGTCACCTTCCTCCTGGCGCTGGCCATCCCCTGTTCGGCGCAACTGGGCGTGGTTATGGGTATGCTGGCAAGTTACGGTATGGCGGCCTTCCTGATCTGGCTGGGCACGGTAATCCTCGTGCTGTTTACCGTCGGCTGGTTGTCAGGCAAACTGGTCAAGGGCAAACGCATTCCGCTGATGACCGAGCTGCCGCCAATGCGTCTGCCCGTGATGGGGAATGTGGCCAAGAAAACCTGGTCGCGCTTGAAGTGGTATCTTCAGGAAGTCATTCCGCTATTTCTTATTGGCGCAGCGCTGATGTTTACCCTTGACCGCATCGGTGTGCTGCCTTGGCTGATTCAGGCCGGCGAGCCACTGGTCACCGGCTGGCTGGGTTTGCCCAAAGAAGCTTCGGCCGCCTTCCTGATGGGTTTTTTGCGCCGTGACTTTGGTGCCACGGGGCTGTTTGCCATGGGCAGCGCGCTCTCGCCGGAACAAGGGCTGGTCGGGCTGGTCACACTAACTCTGTTTGTGCCTTGCATTGCCAGCATGCTGGTGATTGTCAAAGAACAAGGATTGAAGACCGCCATCATCATGCTGTCGCTTATCACGCCACTGGCTTTTCTCATCGGTGGCCTGTTGCACCGCGTCCTGCTTTTGGTTGGTTTTGCCTGATGCCTACCCTGCGCGACTTTGCCCCTGGCAGCAAACTCCTGGTGCGCGGTTTCGATAGTGCTCTTGCGCCTGACTTGCGCGGTCATCTCTCCGCCTGGGGGCTCACCCCCGGCACGCCTATCACCTTGCTCGCCCACCATCCGGTAACGCGCATTGCTGTCGAACATGCCGAACTGGCGCTGGAAGATGTTATTGCCAACGCTATTCTCGTCGAGGAATCGCACCAACTGTAAGCTTTACTTTGCCATTTTCAACCCCAGGCGAGCCAGGTGATGTCTCCCAGCCAGCCACAACAACTCACCAAGGAGAATTGCCATGTCTCATCGCTTGCCCCGTTTTGCCTGCTTTGCCCGTAAGACCCTCGCCCTTGCCGTTATCGGCCTGTTTGCCGCGCCTGGCTGGGCGGCCGATGCCAGTACTGAAGACAGGCTGAAAGCACTTGAAGCCCGCTTCGACGCAATGGAAAAAGAAAATCGCTTATTAAAGCAACAATTGCAACAGACTGATCAGAAAGTCGAAGCGACCGGTGAGCAGATGGAAAAAATTGCCACCTCGGGCAATTCGTCCGGATCAAGCTGGGCGGATAAAACGAAACTGGGCGGCTATGGTGAGATGCATTACAACTCGCTGGATGGCAAAGGCGGTGCAAAAAGCAAGGATGAGATCGACCTGCATCGCTTCGTGCTGTTTTTCGGCCATGAATTCAACTCGCGCACGCGATTTTTCTCGGAGCTGGAAGTGGAGCACAGCATCGCCGGCGAAGGCAAAAAAGGTGAAATCGAACTGGAACAGGCCTATGTCGAGTTCGACCTGAACGACAAGCATCGCGCGAAAGCAGGGCTATTCATGATTCCGGTTGGCATCATCAACGAAACGCACGAGCCGCCGACCTTCTATGGCGTCGAGCGTAATCCGGTCGAAAAAGACATTATTCCTGCCACCTGGTGGGCGGGCGGCGCGGCGCTGTCGGGGCGATTCGGTGACGGCTTCGGCTATGATTTTGCCATTCATGAGGGACTCGCTACGACTGAAGCCAAAGAGTACAAGCCCCGCGATGGCCGCCAGAAAACCAGCGAAGCTCGTGCGAAGAATTTAGCCGCTACCGCCCGTTTGAAGTGGACTGCCATTCCCGGCGTCGAACTCGGTGGTACCGTTCAGCATCAGAGCGACATCACCCAAGGCCTGGATGCTACCGCAGGCAGCGCTAATTTGTATGAAGTTCACAGCATCATCAACAAAGGGCCGTTCGGCCTCAAGGCGCTGTACGCACAGTGGTCTTTGGATGGCGATGGCCCAAAAGCCATCGGCGCTGACAAGCAAAAAGGCTGGTATGTCGAGCCGTCGTTCAAGCTTTCCGAACAATGGGGTGTGTTCGCCCGTTACAATCTGTGGGATAACAAGGCGGGCGATAATATCGCCAGCAAGAAAAAGCAGATCGATGTCGGCATGAACTACTGGCCGCATCCTGACGTGGTGCTCAAGGCCGATTATCAGCGGCAGAATAATGACGATGGCAAAAATCTGAATGGCTTTAATCTGGGCGTGGGTTATCAGTTCTGACATGACACGTCTCCGCTTTCTTTTATTGGCATTCATGTTGCTTTGGGCACTGCCCGCAGCAGCAGCCGATGCGGAGGCGGAGACCGCGCGCTTTTTGCGTGAGGCGTTTGCTCAGTCTGCCTTGCCCGCTGTGCCTGAATTTCTGTGGCTGACGGCAGAGTTGCGTCCCGCTGTGCAGGCTATTCTGGGGCGTGACATCAGCGCAGCCCGCCTGCGCTATTGGCGCGTTGGTCATCGCACGGCCTGGGTGCTGGATGAAGTCGGCAAGGAAATGCCGATCACTGTCGGCATTGTCGTCAACGACGGCCGCATCGAGCGCATGCGCGTGCTGGCTTACCGCGAAAGCCGTGGCTGGGAAGTGCAAAGCCCGAATTTCCTGCGCCAGTTCACTGGTGCACAGTTGGGTGACAAACAGCAACTGGATCGCAACATCGACGGCATCAGCGGTGCTACGCTATCGGTGCGGGCGATGACGCGGATGGCGAAGCTGGCCTTGCGGCTGCACCAGGAAACGATGAAAAAGGTGGCAGCGTCATGAGCCTGATTCGCGGCCTGGTGATCAGCCGGAACTACCGGCGGCTGATTTATGCGGCGGTCGCCCTTATTGCCGTCACCGGCCTGGGCTGGATCGCGCTTGGCTTTCTACTCGACCCGGAAGATTTTTCCGATCCGCTGCGCCTGTGGCGGCATCGACTGCTGGTCGCGCATGGCTGCGCTGCCTACCTGCTGCTTTGGCTGGCCGGTTCGCTATTTCCGCAGCATCAGTGGGGCGCCTGGAAAGCGCATCGCAATCGCGCCAGCGGCACCACGCTGACAGCCGTCCTGCTGCTGCTTGCCGTCAGCGGATTGATGCTCTATTACCCGCCAGCAGAGGATTGGCGGGGGGCGGGAAGTCTCGTGCATCAGGTCGTCGGCGGGTTGCTGGTATTCATGCTGCCCCTGCACGTCGTGCTTGGGCGTCGGCGCCGTGTCGCCAGCGCCAACTTTCATCAGGTTCGTGGCGGTGCGAAAAACTGACGTGGCGCCAAGCTAGACCTGATTCAGGTCGCATCGAAACCTGCGTCCTCGACCACCTGCAGCAGGTGTTCGCGGCGCACTCTGGCAGCATCCGCCTCCACCACAGCGTGCCCCTGCTCCAGTGAAACATCGACCTTCGTCACACCGTCGAGCTCCGAAAGCACCCGCGTCACACTTGCCACGCAACCGCCGCAGGTCATGCCGCCTACCTTGATCGTCATCGTTTCCATCGTCAGTCCTTTCCGGGTTTCCAGCGTTTGAGGAGGAGCGAGCTTGTCACCACCGAGACCGAGCTTGCCGCCATCGCCGCACCGGCAATGACCGGGTTGAGCAAACCAAGGGCGGCGGCCGGGATGCCGAGCACGTTATAGATAAAGGCGAAGAACAGATTTTGCCGGATCTTGCCGAGCGTTGCGCGCGAGAGCGAGATCGCATCGGCGACGCCGTTCAAATCGTTGTGCATCAGCGTCACATCGGCCGCCTGCATCGCCACGTCGGAACCAGCGCCCATGGCGAAACTGACGGCGGCTGCGGCAAGCGCCGGGGCATCGTTGATGCCGTCGCCGACCATGCCGACGCGACGGCCGTCGTTGTCCCTTAATCGCTTGACGGTAGCGACCTTGTCGCCTGGTAAGACATTCGCCTCGAACTGCGCGATGCCCGCTGCCCGCGCGACGGTCGCAGCGGTCGTCGCATTGTCGCCGGTCAGCATCACCACCTCGATGCCCAATGCATTCAAGCGTGCCACGGCGGCTCGCGAGGTCGCGCGCAGCGGATCGCGAATCCCGATCAGCCCTTGCACTACACCATCGACCGCCACCGCCGCAACGCTTGCGCCCTGCTGTGCCAGTACTTCGGCCGCCGCCACAGCGCCGGCCATCACGCGGCCTTGCGTTTCCATCCAGGCTACCGAGCCGACATCCACCCGGTACCCCGCAATCTCGCCGCTCACGCCGTGACCTGGTATCGTCACCACGTTTTGCGGTGCCGCCAGCGTGAGCCCTGCATCTTTTGCCCGCACCACGATTGCCGCGGCCAGCGGGTGTGTCGCGCCCTGTTCGAGGCTCGCCGCGAGGGTGAGTAAATTGGCCAGAAAATTTTCAGGAAAATTCGCCGTCAGGTCAATCACCTCCGTGACGACAGGCCGTCCCTCAGTCAGGGTGCCGGTCTTATCGACCACCAGCATGTTAAGTTTTTCTGCCCGCTCCAGTGCTTCTGCATTGCGGATGAGGATTCCGGCACGTGCCCCCTGGCCGGTGCCGACCATGATC
>JAUSQB010000262.1 GCA_030652715.1 Rugosibacter sp. | reverse complement strand
ACCTATGATCTGGCCGTGTTTGTCAGCCCGAACGCCATTGAAAAAGCGCTGGATATCATTTTGCCGCGACGTGCCTGGCCTGCCCATGTGCCTGCTGTGGCACTGGGCAAAATGAGCGAACAGGCGCTCATGCGCCGGGGTGTCACTCACGTGATATCGCCCCCCTTGCGCTTTGACTCAGAAGCGCTGCTTGAATTGCCTGAGCTAGTCGCCGTAGCGGGCAAGCGCATCATTATTTTTCGCGGAGAAACAGGGCGCGAACTGCTCGGTGAAACCCTCATTGCACGTGGCGCAGAAGTGCATCATGTGGCATGTTATCGCCGCCTGGCTTCAAAGGCCGACCCTGGCCCGTTATTAAAGCGGTGGGAAGCAGGTACTTTGGATGCGGTAACGCTCACCAGCAGCGAAGGCTTGCGCTATTTTTTTGAAATGATTGGTCATTTGGGGCAGGCCTGGTTAAAAAAGACGCCTGTGTTTGTCACCCATCAACGCATCGCTCTGCAAGCCAGTGCACTGGGATTGCAACAGATTATTCCTACAGCGCCGGGGGACGATGGTTTGCTGGCAGAACTCATGCAATACTACGCACATTATGGAACACGAAAATAACGCTTTATCGACGCAAACGCTGCATGCCCCGTCAGGCAGGCAGCGGCTATGGTCTCGTCCGCTGGGCTGGGCCATCTTGATTCTTTTGCTTTTGATGTTTGTTCAATGGTTTGATAGTCGCAGACAAATCTCGGGCATTCAGCAAGAGGTTTCCCGTCGCTTGGCCGACAATGACCGGGCGGTCAAAGCAACCCATGCTCAAATGAAGCAAACTCAGGATACCGTGCTTACGGTGCAGGCTAAAGTGATCTTGCTAGAGGCGCGTCTGGCCGAAATGCAAAGCCAGTCTCTGGCGTTGCAATCCATGTATCAAGAGATATCGAGCAGTCGCGATCAACGCTTATTGGCTGAGGTTGAACAAGCCATTACCCTGGCCATGCAACAGTTGCAGTTTGCAGGAAATGTCGAAACCGCACTCATCGCCCTGGAAAATGCCGATGCACGTCTGGCAAAGGAACTTCAGCCACAATTTATACCTTTGCGCCGTCTGCTTGCTCGTGATATTACGCGCCTGAAAGCAACGCCGGGTGCCGATTTCACTGGCATGTCGCTGAAAATTGAAAGTATCGTGAGTGCGATTGATGCCTTGCCCCTGGCATTCGAGCAACGGCCAAAAATTGTAGTAGCGTCAGTTCCTGCAACAATCGGTGAGACAAAAGCGACGCCATCATTTATCAGCCGCAGCTATTGGCAGGCATTGGCTTCTGAGGTGTGGCATGAGGTGTATCAATTGTTGCGCATTGAGCGTATCGAGCAGCGTGATCCTGCTTTGCTCTCGCCCAGCCAGAGCTTCTTTTTACGCGAGAATCTCAAGCTGCGTTTGCTCAATGCGCGCTTGGCGCTATTGCAGCGCGATGGTAAAACCTTTCGCGAAGAAACTATCCAGGTCCAAGCGTTACTGGATCGCTATTTTGATGGTCGTGCCCAGCCGGTTGTCACTGTGCGGCAAACGCTAATATCACTGGCTGCTACGGATGTCGGTTTTCATCTTCCCTCATTGAGTGAAACATTGGCAGCTGTGCGCAATCTCAAACTTTCCCGCGATAGCGGTATGGGCAGGTAGATTCATGCGTTCCTTGTTCTGGTTATTGACGCTTGCAGCGCTGGCTGTTGGACTGGCCGTAGCGGGGCGCTACAACACAGGCTATGTGCTGCTTGTCATGCCGCCTTGGCGGGCAGAAGTATCGCTGAATTTTTTTCTGCTGTCAGCGGCTGGGGGGTTTATTCTGCTGTACTGGGCGGTTCGACTGGTCAGCCACACCTTGGCATTACCCCGTGCTGTCGCTGCATTTCGTCAGCGGCGTCGGCTGTACAAAGCAACAACCGCCCACTTTGAGGCTGCGCGTTTACTGCAAGAAGGGCGATTTGGCCACGCGCTGCGCAGTGCGGAGAAAGCCTGGGCTGATCATCCTGTCCCTGGCGCGGCGGCCCTGATTGGCTGGCGCGCTGCACATAGCCTGCGCGATGCTGAACGCGAAGCCTTGTGGACTGAGCGTGCGCGCGCGGCGGATGACCAGGGGTTCAAGTCTGCACGGCTCATGATTGAAGCGGAGTTTGCACTGGAGGAGCGTCGTTTTGAAGATGCGCGTGCTGCCTTGCAAACACTGGCCTTAAATGGCGGGCGCCATATTGCTGCGCTACGATTGGCTTTACGCGCCGAACGCGGCTTGGGGCATTGGAATGAAGCAGAAAAACTGGTGCGTCAGCTGGAAAAACACAAGGCTTTAACGCCGGAGCAGGCGTTGCCGTTACGCAGCAGTGTGCTGCGTGAAGAGCTGCGCAATCTGCATGGCAACAAGGAAGGTTTATTGCGTTACTGGCGTTCGCTGGATGTGCGGGATCGTGCGGAGCCCTTACTGGCGTGCAAAACAGCACAGGCCTTGATTGCTGCCAATGCCAGTGCCGAGGCGCAACAGATCATTGAATACGCATTGAAAGATTGCTGGGAAGAGGATCTGGTGCTGGCCTATGCTCAATGCACTGGTGGGGACGTTATAGGGCGGATTGCCCAGGCAGAAAAGTGGCTCGCACAACATCCCCGAGACAGTGCCTTGCTGCTCACTCTGGGGCGCTTATGTCGCCAGCAACAATTGTGGGGCAAGGCGCAAAGCTATCTTGAGTCTTCGCTGGCCATTGCGTCACGGCGCGAGACTCACATTGAACTGGCGCAGTTATTCGATCAATTGGAAAACTCGGCGCTGGCGCTACGGCACTATCAGGCAGCTGTCGGGGTCATCGACGAGACAGTGATTGCACCGTATTGGGTGCCATTGCACTGAATCAAATCCAATCGCGCACTGGTAAAAAATCTGTAGCGAGTTTTTCCTCCGCACTACCGGCTGCAGGGCGCCAGTCGTAGCGCCACTTTACCAGCGGCGGCAGTGACATCAAAATGGATTCGGTGCGCCCGCCCGATTGCAAACCAAACAGCGTGCCACGATCCCAGACGAGATTGAACTCGACATAACGTCCGCGCCGATAGGCCTGAAAATCACGTTCGCGTTCGCCATAAGGCAAGCCGCGCCGACGCTCGATAATCGGCAGATACGCGGCAGTAAATTGGCTGCCTACGCTCTGCATCAGAGCAAAGCAGCGTTCAAAGCCGCCTTCATTCAAGTCATCGAAAAAAATGCCGCCAACACCGCGCGCTTCGTTGCGGTGCTTGAGAAAGAAATAGCGATCACACCAGGCTTTGTATCGGGGGTAAACGTCTTCGCCAAAAGGGGCCAGGGCGTCAAGGCAGGCTTGATGAAACGCGGTGGCATCTTCTGCAAAACCGTAATAGGGCGTCAAGTCCATGCCGCCACCAAACCACCAGACGGGCTCGCACCCCACTTTTTCGGCGACGAAAAAACGCACATTCATATGCACGGTGGGGCAGTAGGGATTGCGCGGATGCAGCACCAGGGAGACACCCATCGCCTCCCAGCGGCG
>JAUSQB010000255.1 GCA_030652715.1 Rugosibacter sp. | reverse complement strand
TTTCGCCAGCACCTGCTCGACTGAATTGAAGATCAGGAACGCAATCACATAAACACCGAGTTCGGCGGTGCTGACCAAGCCCCCCAGAAGCAACCGATCACCACTGTTTACAAGAAATCCGAGTATCGAAGATACGAATATCCATTTTCCGAAGCGGATGATTTCGTGAAAAGCTGTATTGTCCCACTGCCAACGATTAGCAACACCCTGCAGCCAAACATGGCTCAGAGTTACTTTCACGAGAGATGAACAAATGCTGCCTGCGACAAGTGCCCAGATCGAGCGATCGATAGCCACCCAAACAATCATGCAAACCAGACCAGCTACTTGGCTACCGATCTCTATCTGAGTGATCCGGTCAAGCGAGAGGTTCCGGCTGGCCTCAGACAGCTTGGTCGATTCAAACCCCATGATGACGGCGCTGGCCGACAAAATGGCAATTACATATGGCAGGCTTGATTCCGCATAAACACTGTCCGCTGGAACCATGCCGATACGGTTAGCCAGGATGACAAGCATACTTACCCCCAGCGCGAAGAACCAGATCAGCACACCCCGCAGAATCTGAATCACCCAGGCGGTATTCAGAAAAGCAGCATCGTTACCGCGCTTGCTCTGAACAATGTTCTGCCGCAGCCCAACGTCGGAAAACAGCGCCAGCCCGTACATGACCATTGTCGCGATAGCCATTACACCGAACATCTCCGGCACCAGCAGACGTGTCATCAGAAGATTGCTTCCAAAGCGGATTGTCTGGCTCAAGCCAAAACCGGCCATAGTCCAGCGACCGGCCTTGAATACGCGCTGCTTCAACGTGAGAGGCATGCAATCAGCTGCCATGTGCGCAGATGGAGATGTCATATTCTGCTTCATGCCAAAAGTGGAACCAGCGGAGCATGTGGGTTATTTGCCATACCACGGGATTAGGCTCCGGATCGCGCGCCGAGAAACAACCAGTAGCTGCGTAGCGCCTTGTCAAGCTGGACAGAATATCGCCCCTTCTTGTAAGGCGCGTGCACTACCCGCATCTTTCCAGCCCCGGCATCCCAGACATGCAGTTTCAATCCTTGCGGTGCGGCAATAAACAGTGTTCCTTCGACCGGCTCGGAATAAACCGGCGTCTGGGTGCCAGGCTGGGGGCCAGAACGCGCGCCAAGAGAAATCATGATGTTGCGGGATTGAGTGATCGGATTCCCGTCCATACTCTGCACGGCGACAGTCGCGTTCCTGGTCGTCACGGCTATTTCTACTCCTTGCAGAACAACCGTTTTCCCTCCTATCCAACCCATCGCTGCCTGGGTCCGCAGCGTATTGATCGTAAATGTGCCCTGGTCCCAATTGCGCCTGAGTTCGCCCGTATCGGAAACGACCCCCGGCGCATTGGCGCTGATTTGCGCCTGCTGTGGATCGGCAATAATCTTCGCTCCCGCCGGGACGACACTCTTTTCGAGCCAAGGCAACTCGGTAGTCTGCGGCATTGCTACCACCAGCTTGCCTCTTTCAGCGGCCGTACGCAATGCAACGGAGTTGGCTGCCGATATCGCCTGATTGAACAACCGCTCCTTGCCAGGCAAAAAAGCATACGTTGTTATCGCTTCCTGCACATGCCCCTGACGATAGAGCAACGCCGCTGCGGGCAGGGTCGCTATCAACCCCGGATCGTTGTAGGCGTGCCAATTCGAAAAGTGGCCCTGGCTATCCAGCGCAATTTGGGAATACGCGTACTGCATCATCGCATCCCATCCTTGCAGACTCGCAGAACCCGCGATATACAGGGGAATGGCATGCCGGTCGGGGGCAGGGAAGGATTCCACATTCCATTCAGTCACGCTCAATGGTTTGTTTGCTACCTGTGCTGCGGCAATCCAATGAACTAGGTTACTCCCATACAATGGACTTTTTTCCAACTCCCCGATACCGCCGTATGAGTGCGCATCCACCATATCCCCCACGGTCAGCGCCGGGAGGGAACTCAGGGGATTGGCTCCCCACGTGTTAGTCGTGGCAATGGGCACCTTGACGCCTTGCGCGCGCAAGTGAGCAATCATGTTCGCGTTGAAACGCCGCTCGAGATCGTTCAGGAACAGCTTGGACGGGCCATGTTCCCATGAGCGCCATGTCTTGTCTTTCGGCAAACCCCAGGCCGCTGCGAAGGCATTGGCCTGGTTCATGTACAGTGCGTTGTGCTGCGGAACATTCTTGTCGGGCAGCAGTGCATTCCCGAAGTGATGAGTGACGTCGTTTTCGTTGGTGATCAGCATAGCTGCGACAGCCGGTTCATCCTTGTAGCGCAACCCTGTGTAAGCGTTTCTGTGATTTACATACGCTTCGTTAAAGCGCTGCATAGCCTTCTGAATGCTGGTGTTGACGTAGCTGTACCCTTTGATATCCGCTGTCGTCTTGCCTTTGCGAAGCTCCTCGAAATCATCGATCCGATCGCCTGCCTTCAGATGCCGCTGGACATGCAGATCAAGCCAGACGTAGATGCCCTCGTCCTTGAGGCATTTGATCCACCAGTCCAGTTTATCCAGCATTGCGGGACTAAGACTTTGCGTATCCAGCCCCTTCTGGTCACCAAAGATGTTCGGATTGACCCAAAAAGAATCATGGTGATGCAGGCGCACCAAATTGAAGCCCAGTTCAGAAAGCCGCCGGGCTTGCTGTTTCACGCCTTCCCTGGTGGTGCCGAATAATGCATTGGCTGTCAGATTCGTGCCCCAGAAACGAGCCTGGGTGCCGTCCGAGAATACCAGTTTGTCTTTATCGGTTTTCAGAAAACCCCTCTTGCCGGCAGGCTTTTCAGGCATGTTGAGAAAGGACAGATCGACAGGCGAGGTTTTCCAATCCAGAATGCCTGTCGGCCAATCAGTCACATCATCCAATCCAAACCGCTCCGCCGTGGTCGGGCCGATCGCCATATCGCCCGAAACGCTCAGGGTAGCGATATGGCGTCGCTGCCCTTGCGGAACCTCATCCTTGTAAAAAAAGGCCCTCACCTCGGATTTTCGACCCCGTTCAAAATAGACGGAAGCCATCGGAGGGTCGAAGCGCATTTCCACCCGGCTACCGCCTGCTCGCCCCCAAGCCCAACCGCGGTTAGCCGGAAGAAGCTCCGGTTCGCCCAGTTCGGCGCCAAAAGTTGCCAGATCAAACCTGAAGGCAATGCCTCCGCCGATGACATCCGCTGTCATGCTGTGGGCGTTCAGGTCGAATTCCCAGACCAGTTGCTGGTTTGAGGGCTTTTTGATGCGGCTGGAAAAATCAAAATTGAGTGTCTGATTTTTACCGGCAACAGAGTATTCAAAAGGGGCGATTACTTTGAACTCCTTCGACATATCAGCCCAGGCCCAGTTTTTTCCCCAGAAGACAAAGTTGCTTGACAGTGCGCTGACCCCACCCCTGGAAAGGATTGGCAACCCGCCCTGTTGCTGATCGACGCTGGCAGTCCACGACGCAGCGTGTACTACGCTGGAGAGCAAAAACGCCGCTAACGAAATGAAGCGGAATAACGCAGTAGCTTTAGTAGCTTTGTTAGTAAGCATTTTCGCTAAGGCCCCGGATATCGTTCAGGCTTCGCTTTCATAATCGCCGCCGGAAAAATGACGTGCCGTGAAGCCTCTGGCACCTTTAATGACACGGTTGCAAGCGCCAGCATTCGCGCATAAGCAACGCCAAGGCCGGCAACGGCCCAGTAAATAACAGGGATGACGTTGATACTGCTAACCGTGAAAATAATGACCAGTATCCCGATGAGTGCCGCAATCAACACGCGGCCAAGCAAATGCCGTTCATCATTCTTGTCCAGGCCTCGCATACCCTTGACAATCCCGATCAGGATAACGCTAAAAAAGGAAGCAAAAAGCGACAGTCCGACCAGCCCGCTGGCGAGCGCAATGCTCAGGTAAGAATTAACCAGATCGATAATGCCCTGTCCCTGCCGCAACTCCTCCAGGTAAAGCAGAAAATCATAGGAGCCAAACAAGGGATTGGCCATGATGATAGTTGTGGAAACTTCGAGTAATAGCTGCCGGTAGGTAATAGTCTCTTCTTCCACCGTGCCAACAAAAGGCAGATAGCTGATGACCTTTTCGCCGATAGGCGTCGATAACAGGATAGGCAACGCGACGAGGCCGACTAACCCCAGCAGGGAGGTACGCGACAATGCCTTCGGTCCGGTGCTGATAAATACCATCAACATGATGGCAGCGCCGATCCATGGGCCGCGTGACAAGGGCGCAATCAGGCCTGCAATCAGCAGAATCATCCCCGCCATCCATACGGCGCGATTAGGAATCGACTTTTTCAGGAACATGAAAATACCGAGAGCCACAGTCATGACGTAGCCCAATACAATAGGCTGCCCGGTGCTTGCGAGTGCACGCAGA
>JAUSQB010000215.1 GCA_030652715.1 Rugosibacter sp. | reverse complement strand
CGCTGCGCGCCAGCAGACCGCGCCATCCGGCCACTTGCCATAGCCCACGGGAAAAGGTGTGCGTTTCGTTCGCAAAATCGCGCTTGGCCTGGGTGTCACCCTCACCGCGATCAAATACTTGAATACCCTCGGCGGCAGCCGCTAAAAACAGATGCTTGAACAAAATTCGCCCCGGCGAATAGCTGGCATATTTCGGGTGATACACGGGGAACCAGACGTGCAGCATGTCGTGACAGCGCAGGCCGAAGTGCACGGCGATGATTTCTTCGCCGCAGCGCAGGGTCGATAAAATGCCCTGGCAGTTTTCTTCTGACGACTGCAAAAGACGATTCAGCAATGCTACCTTGCGGCTGTCGAACAACGGGGCTTGCGCCTTGCCTGTGCGGGTGTATTGCGCTTTTTTCGATTCAATCAGCCAGGTCATGTCGCTGGCCGGATTTTGCGAAATCCATTCAAACGTCACGGGGCCGACTTCGTTGATCAACTTCTTTTCGCGACGCTCGGTGTCATAGACCAGTTTTTTGTCGGACTTGCGTAAATTTACCCAGTAATCGCTGGCGGGTTTGTCAAGCGATGTGCCGAGCCAGGTGCGCAGCCCCGTTCTCGGCTTTTCTCCGGCCAAGCCAAACCGCACCTGCGTTTCATCCAGATGCGAAAACAATACCGCATTTACTCTTCCGCGCGTTGCTGCTAAAAGTTTTTCGATCCTGAGATGCGTACCAGCCGCTGCGACCAAGCCAAAATAATCGGTCATCACATCGCCGACTGGCTCAAAAACCCCCACTTTTCCCCGCAGGCCAGCAACGCGTTGCAAGGGCAAGAATCCGCACGGGGCGTGGTTATCATAGAGCACCAAGACAACCGCATCGCCCCCCGTTTCGGCGACGATGCGCGCATAGCGGTAGCTCATGAAGGCACGCCGCAAATCATCCGCCAGCAGCAATTGGTCCCACACAGCGACTTCTTCTGCCGTGAGTTCGTCAATGCGCCGGATGTAAAAATTTTTACCGAGAGTGAATGACGTCATTGTTCTATCGTGCGAAAAAACAGAAACGTCGCCAGTTTTTCAGCGGTAACCCCTCGTTCATAAAAAGCCCGCTGCAGCGGGCTTTATTCACAGATTTTTTGGACACTAACTTAATGCGGTAGCCGTATTATCAGTCCGACGATAAAGGCTATTTGTGCGATAGCCATGGCCACCACCCATTTGATAATTCGGATTTCAGAGTCATGCAGGTCGTTTTTGTTGGCTAAGTCCGATGCCTTGATTGAATCACCTAAAGCCTCGGCGAGCGCTTCCGCTTCAGCTTCCGCCTGCTTATCCGGAACGCCTGCCGCTTTCAAACGGTTGGCGAATTTCAGTGTGTCGTAAGTTAAAGTGGTCATTTTTTAGCTCCTTTAGCGGAAGTTTATCATTTCCGGGATACGGCCTTTCTTGGTGCCTGGCAGACAAGCAAACGCCTGGCCTGGCGCTTGGGCGTAAGCCAGATAACGCGTGCTTTGAGGCAACTCGAACAATCTCTCAGCGCGGCGTAACCCAATCCATCACGATCTAGCCATAGTGGAAATAGCCTCTTCTTCGGTTAGATTTTCAATCTTTCGTATCAGTAGGTTTTTACCAAGCTCTAGCTTCATTTTTCAAATTTCTATAGGTCTAAAAAACAGGAACGTCGCCAATTTTTCCGCAGCGATGCCTTGTTCATCGCACGTCCATTCGTTTTCCGGAATATGAATGCGCCCGAGCGGGGTTTGCATTGGGATTGGCGTTGATCGGCTGCAGGCAGTATTGATCAGTGTCGGGTCGCTTGAATAACACACGCGAAATCCTGCGGCTTGCGCTTGTTCAAGTGTGGTTTTGTCATACGCGCCATGCGGAAAAGACATGACTGTATCCTCGCCGCCAATGGCTTGCAGCTGCGCCCGGCAAGCGGCCAGATCATCGCTGGCGCGCGGATGGTGCGAGAGCGGTGCATGGCTATGGCCGTGGCCGGCAATGGTGATCCACGGGCGCAGCAATTCAAGATCGGCACGGTTGAGCATTTGCCGTGCGCCTGGCGGGCGTGACACCAGTGGTTGCAAAATCGCCTGGCGTTGTGATTCATCCATCGCCGCCAGGCTTGCTGTTACGTGCCGCAGGCGAAATGCATGATTTTCTGCGGCCTGGCGCCGTCCCACCAGAGCCGACTTTTTATCTGAATCAAGCGCTGCCTCAATGCGATTTAACCCATCCTCTTGCGCGGTAAGTTCAACCAGAACATCTTGCCACCAGTCGTTGCCTTGCAGATCAACCACCTCAGTCGCCAGAAAAAGCACGGCGGGCAAGGTGCGTTTTTTGAGTTCAGGCAGGGCATAGGTCAACGTGTCGCGCCAGCCGTCGT
>JAUSQB010000213.1 GCA_030652715.1 Rugosibacter sp. | reverse complement strand
TCGACGGGCACACACAGGTGAATATCGTCGGGGGTTAATAGCGCATTGATTTTTCCGCCGTTACGGCCGGTCAGGGCAATCACGCGGACGCCATGCGCATGGGCGACATGGATGGCTTCGATCACATTGGGCGAATTGCCTGAAGTGGAAATCGCCAACAAGATGTCGCCTTTTTTGCCCAGTGCCTGAATCTGCTTGGCGAAAACATCTTCATAGCGGTAGTCGTTGGCAATCGAGGTAAGCGTTGAGGTGTCGGTAGTCAGCGCAATCGCTGCGAGTGGCGGGCGCTCTTTCTCAAACCGGTTGAGCAGTTCGGCAGCAAAATGTTGCGAGTCCGCTGCCGAGCCGCCATTGCCGCAGGCCATCACCTTGCCGCCCGATTGCAGGCATTGCGTCATCAGGCGCACGGCACGTTCAATGGGGCCAGCCATGGCATCAAGCGCTTGTTGTTTGGCCTGCACGCTATCGTGAAATTGTTGTTGAATTCGCTGGAGTAGAGGCATAGTGGTTTCAGTAACAGGAAACGGAAAAAATCACTTAAACGAAGAATAGAAGGATAACAGGTTCAGGTGCAAGGCTTGGGCAAAATAGCGGGTGAATAACGGGCGACATGACGCTTGTCTTCTTTATCACAGGAAAAATTACAGCACAATGAATACATCGACCAGTAAACGCAGCCAAGGGTTCCGTTCGTTGCGTAATTTGGCAATGCGCGCATCGACGCGTTCACCGGCGTCCATGGCGGCAGCAACCGCCTGGTTTTGCGCGCGCGGTAGATAGCCCAGCTTTTGCCCCTGCCATTCCACGCGTACAGCATTCGTATCGTGTGTGTTATCAGGCTCACGAATGAGTGATAACGCATCGCCTTCATGTAGCTCGCCCCATAGCGCCTCGCCCGCATAGTAACGAAAACCGGCCAAAGGCGAGCTTTGCACAAGAATGCGCACGTCGCCCGCCAGCGCACTTAGGCTTGACAATGAAAAAAGCAAAACCGAAAAAAATCTAATCAGCCGTGAATGCATTGCGTATCCATTCCAGATGACCATTGTCGATCAGCACGCAGTCAAAGCGGCACGGCGCGTCATGCTGCTGGTGACGAGTGAGCCAGTGCTGCGCCGCGAGAATCAGGCGGCGCTGTTTGGTGGGCGTGATGCTTGCCGCTGCACCACCATAAAACCCGCCATAACCTTCGCGATTTCCCTTGTGGTTGCGTAACCGCACTTCAACAAACACGATGACATCCGCTGCACGGCAGATCAGGTCAAGCTCGCCGCCACGCACACGGAAATTGCGCTCGAGCACAGTCAAGCCTTGCCGTTCAAGATAGGCCGCTGCAGCGGCTTCCCCTGCAGTGCCTGTTTTTTGCTGGCTCGTCATAGAATGCATGGCATGAATCAAAACCTTGTGGTCCCGGTGGCAAATTCGCCGCGCCTATCCTTGGCGCCTGCATTGTATGTCGTTGCCACGCCGATCGGAAACTTGGGCGACATCACCCTGCGTGCGCTGGAAACCTTGCGCAGCGTCGATCTCGTTGCCTGTGAAGACACGCGCCACGCGAAGCGCTTGCTCGATCATCATGGTCTGCGCGTGCCCACGCTGGCCTTGCATCAGCACAATGAAAACGAAGCCGCCGAAAAGCTGATTCGCTTATTGGGCGAGGGCAGGCGCATTGCCCTGATTTCGGATGCCGGCACGCCGGGGGTGTCCGACCCCGGTGCACGCACTGTCGCCGCTGTGCGTGCTGCGGGTTTTCGCGTCGTGCCCTTGCCCGGGGCGAATGCAGCGATAACGGCGTTGTCTGCTGCCGGATTGCTGGATGAGCGGTTTTTGTTTGTCGGCTTTTTGCCCGCAAAAGTCGGCGCTCGCAAGACGGCGATCACAGCACTGGCCGCAGTGGATGCGGCACTGGTATTTTACGAAGCGCCGCATCGTGTGCTGGAAACCGTGCGCGATCTGGCCGAATTATTACAACCCCAGCGCGAAATGATCATCGCGCGCGAGCTGACCAAATTGTTTGAACAAATCGAACGTCTGCCACTGAGACAGGCACTTGCCTGGCTAGAAGCCGATGCCAATCATCAGCGCGGCGAATTTGTGCTGATAGTCTCAGCCCCGCCGGTGAAAAATAGCAGCGAATTGGAAGTCGAAACAGAGCGCGTGCTGACGACGCTGCTGACTGAATTGCCGGTGAAGCAGGCCGTCAAACTCGCGACTGAAATTACCGGCCAGCCCAAAAATGCGCTGTATGCGCGCGCGCTGGCGCTGAAAGCCGATTCTTTATAATGGAAAACATGGATACGTTAACTTTTACCCGCCCTGACGACTGGCACTTGCATCTGCGCGATGGTGCGGCGCTGGTTGCCGTGCTACCCGACACTGCCCGGCGTTTTGCCCGTGCGATTGTCATGCCGAATCTCAAACCGCCGGTGACTACTGTGGCGCTGGCCGCGGCCTATCGCCAGCGCATTCTTGCCGCGTTGCCAGTTGGGTTGGACTTCACGCCGCTGATGACGCTGTATTTGACCGACAACACACCACCGAGTGAAATTTCCGCCGCACATGCGAGTGAATTTGTGCACGCCGTGAAGTATTACCCGGCAGGCGCAACAACGAATTCGGACGCCGGGGTGACAGATCTGAAAAAATGTGCGGCCACAATTGCACAGATGGAAAAACTCGGCATACCGCTCTTGGTGCATGGCGAGGTGACGGATCCGGCGGTGGATATTTTTGATCGCGAGGCCGTTTTCATCGACAGCGTGCTGGCCCCGCTACTGCACGATTTCCCCGCGTTGAAAGTGGTGCTGGAGCATATCACCACGGCCGATGGCGTGCAGTTTGTGGCGGATGCTGGCGCAAACGTGGCAGCGACCATCACCGCGCATCATCTGCTGCTCAATCGCAACGCGTTGTTTGCCGGTGGCATGCGGCCGCATCATTATTTCCTGCCGATATTGAAGCGCGAACGCCATCGGCAAGCGCTGCTGGCAGCGGCGATTTCGGGTAACCCGAAATTTTTTCTCGGCACCGATTCCGCCCCGCA
>JAUSQB010000211.1 GCA_030652715.1 Rugosibacter sp. | reverse complement strand
CCGACGGGCGAGCTGGAGGTGTTGCCTGGCGAGACCACCTACATCTACCAGGGCAACTGGAAGTTGCAGGCTGAAAATGGCCTGGATGGGTATCATGTCAAATCGACCCACGGTAACTATTTGATGACGGTGGGGCGGCGTGCGAAAGGACAATCCGCCACGGAGACCAAAACCTACGATATCTCGAAGCTGGACAAGGGCGCTAGCGGCTTTTACGCTTTCGATCAGGGGCACGCGGTGCTTTACGCGGTTTATCCAAATTATCAAGATAGACCAAACTTCGAGTTCCGTGACGGCTATCTGGAAAAGTATGGCGCAGATCGTACGGAATGGATGACCGAGAGGCTGCGTAATCTCATGATTATGCCCAACGTGTTTATCATGGACCAAATGAGTACGCAGATCCGTGTCTTCCGCCCGTTGTCAGTCGATCGCACTGAAGTCACTACCTACTGCGTTGCGCCCAAGGGGGAAAGTGCAAAAGCACGTGAAAGCCGACTGCGACAGTATGAGGACTTTTTCAATGCCAGCGGCATGGCAACGCCTGATGACCTGGCTGAGTTCCGTAATTGCCAGCTGGGTTATCAGGCGAAAGCGGCACCTTTTAGCGAGTTTTCTCGAGGCCAGGTGCGCTGGGAGCGGGGTGTTAATCCCTTAGGCCAGGTCATTGGTGTTCAGGCACGAATGAGCAGCACCAATGTTTCAGACGAAGGCATCTATGTCAGCATTCTTGAGGAATGGTCGAGGCGCATGCGGGACATCGTACAAAAAGAACTGCAAAGGAGCGAAAAATGAATGTTGTTGGTAACGAACATCCGCATCACACAGTCACTATGGCGGCTTGGCACTCCGTGGTGCGCTTTTTAGGGCAAGAGGCCAAGTTGCTTGATGACAAAGACTGGGATGCGTGGCTGGCCCTGTATTCCCCTGATGTCGACTATTGGGTTCCCGCGTGGGACAGTGATGGCACGCTGGTGACCGATCCGACGAGACATGTGTCGTTGATCTACTACAAAAACCGTGGTGGTTTAGAGGATCGTGTTTTTCGCATTCGCACGGGGCGTTCTGCTTCGAGCACGCCATTGGCGCGAACCAGCCATCAGTGCCAGCTGATCGATCTTAGCGAGCCAGGCGATGTCGTTCTGGCACGCACTAACTGGGTAGTGCATAGCGTGACTGATCACCAGGTGCGTACCTATTTTGGTACAGCGCATTACACCCTCAAGCCGCATAACGACAGCTGGCTGATCCATGCGAAGAAAACCATTGTTCTCAACGACCGCATCGATCAGGTTCTCGATGTGTTTCATATCTGATCGGGCTGTACTGAATGACTATTTCTCAACAAGACCGCCCGGCCGTTGGCGTTGTTATCGGTGACCCCGCAGGTATTGGTCCAGAGGTTGTTGCCAAGGCCTGGCTAACCGGCAAACTCCATGCAGATTGCCGCCCGGTGCTCATTGGGAGTGCAGCGGCCATGGAGCGGGCTTTGGGTTTTATTGGTAAAACGGCACGTATCAATGTAATCACTGATCCAGCCAAAGTCCCTTCTGATCTGGCTGATCAAGTGGATACGATAGATATTCTGGACACTGGCCGCATGCAGAACGATGCGTTGCCTTTAGGGGAAGATACTGCCATTGGCGGGCGCGTCAGCGCTGATTGGCTGGATGAGGCAGATCAGCTGGCACGTAATGGACAGCTAGCCGCAACCGTGATGGGGCCGATTAGTACGGGCTCCATGAAAATGGCGGGCACGCTCGACAAAGTGGTGAGTGTGGTACCGGGCGAGAGCTATCTGCTGCTTGTCTCAGGGCCCTTGCGTGTTGCTCACTTGACTGATCACATGGCCTTGCGCGATGTTTGCGATGCTATTAGCCAGGATTTGGTGGCGCTTACCTTGCGCAAGCTGGATGCTGTCATGCGCGAATGGGGCATTGCCAAGCCGCGCATTGTCGTGTCTGGGCTGAACCCGCATGCGATGGGCCGTGAAGACAGCGAACAGATTGCACCTGCGGTAGTACAGGTGAGGGCTGAAGGGATTGATGCCACTGGCCCAATGAGCCCTGATACGGTTTTCCGCCAGTGCATTGAGGGGCGTTTTGATATTGTGCTGGCGATGTATCACGATCAAGGCCATATCGCGATCAAAACGTGGGGTTTTGCGGGGAATAGCGCCATCATTCTTGGGCCGCCATATACGCATTTGTCAGTTGCGCATGGTACGGCTTTTGATATTGTGGGCAAGAATATTGCTGACCATAGCATGATTCAAAGTGCCATTATCACCGGGGCTTATTTGGCAGCGGGGCGAGGTTTTCCATCAGAAAAGTAGCCCTGAAGGCAGAAGGCGATAGCTGGCAATAACTAGTATCGTTGTTTTAAATCCCGGCATTGGCTAAGCTGCCGATAGGCTGCTTGGCCTGGAGCAAAATAAAGGTTGATGAAATGCTAAGTTTTTTCAAGAGAAAGCCCAAGGGCCCGGCAATGGTTCGCGTCGAACCGCTAGGCATTGAAGTTGAGGTTCCCCAAGGTCAGAGCATGTTGCAGGCGGTGTTGGAGGCGGGTTACGATTTTCCGCATAGCTGCAAGGTGGGAACCTGCATGTCGTGCCGCTGCCGTTTGATCTCAGGCAAAGTGAATGCGATTCGTGATTTTTCGTATGTGTTGAGCGGCGAAGAGTTGCGCGCAGGCTACATTCTCGCGTGCCAGGCAAAAGTGCCGGCAGGAACAGAAGTCGTTGTCGAGATGGAAGTTGACGTCAATCGTCCGCACTATGAAGCCGTTATGACTTCCGGGGTCATTGCCTCGCAACGGCCGCTGACCCACGATATCGTTGAATTGACAATTGATCTTGATTCTGCGGGCGAGGCGATTAACTATGCTGCCGGGCAGTATGCCAGCTTGCGTCGAGCCGGGCTGGATCGCGACCGTGAATACTCGTTTGCCGCTGCGCCCGTTGCAGGCGGTTCGCGGCAACTGACTTTTTTCATTCGTCATGTTCCGGGCGGCGCATTTACCGACTGGTTGTTTGCAGAACCGCGAGTTGGGCAGCCGTTGCAAGTGAGCGGCCCCGGGGGCGATTTCTGGTTGCGCCCTGATGATGCGCCACTCGTGTTTATTGCCGGGGGGAGTGGTTTGGCGCCCATTCTTTCCATACTTGAAGCGGCGCTGCAAGAAGGCAGTACACGCGATGCGCTGTTCCTGTTTGGTGCACGCGCCCAGCGCGACCTTTACCAGGTCGAGGCGATTCAACGAATCGCCGGGCAATGGAAAGGTAATTTCAAGTTTGTTCCGGTGTTATCCGATGAGCCAGCGGACAGTGGCTGGCAGGGCAGTCGCGGGCTGGTGACCGAATATCTTGTGCCCGCGCATGTGCCGGAGCTAGGTGCGCGCCATGCCTACCTTTGCGGCCCGCCACGCATGATCGATGCGGCGATGACGCAGCTGTATGCAGCAGGGATTCCGGAAGCGCATATTCACTATGACAAATTTCTGGATGCGAGCAGTTTGCAAGCGTAAAGCAGGTTTTCGTGAGGTGTCGTTTGTACGAATGCGCTGCACGGTGTTAACCCTTTGTTTATTCATTGTAAATAAAAAATGGGATGGCCTGGTTCGCTGATGCCTCCTCTTTCCTGCTGTCATTTACTTCGACACTAACTCAAACTGTTTGTTGACATGAATGCTCAAAAAGTCGGTGTTGGTGATACGGCGGTAAGTAAGGCGCACTGGGGTGCGCTACTTTGGGTAATTTGCCATGCTGCCTGACTTGCTTCTCGCAGTCGAACGCGGTGTTGCGCCGCTCATCGCATTAATTGCACTAGGTTTTATCTGGCGCAAAAGAGCGCCTGCCGGCTTATCTGTCACTGACACGCGGCGCACCATCAATGCGCTTGTGCTGTATCTGTTTTATCCGGGTATCGCTTACGATGTTATCAGTCAGGTTCATTTTGGATCTGAGGTTTTCTGGGTGCCCGCATCCATCTGGTTTGGTTTGCTGGCAGCTATGGGGCTGGGCTGGCTGGTTTTTGCCCGTCTGCGCACTGCCTGGGGCATCTCCGTTCCGGCGATGGGGGCTTTACTCATTGCCTGTTCTTTCGGCAACATCCTGTCCATGGGCATAGCAGTGCTGCAAGCATTGTTTGGACCGGAGGCTGCACGCTACCCAATCTATGCCGATGTTATTGGCATATCGGTTCTTTACTGGACGCTGGGTGCAGGCCTGGCGGCTATCATGGGGGCGAAGGAGCAGTCGTTTCGGCTTGGTGCATTTGCGCTGACTTTACTGAAAATGCCGCCAGTCTGGGCATTTTTTGCCGGGCTGCTGGTTAATCTTCTGGCTATCCCCATGCCGCATTGGGTGGGTACGACAGCGCATTTGTTAGGGCAGGCGGTTGTGCCTTCCATGCTGCTCACTGTGGGTATGTCTATTTCTCTGGAAACCGTCAAGCGATCGCCGCGCATGATACTTGCTGCCAGCGCTATCAAGCTTATTGTAATGCCGGCTTTAGTTGCTGCGGTTTTTTTGCCGCTATTGGGCATGAACGAGATGACTCAAGCCATGATCCTGCTGGCCGGCATGCCTACGATGATGGCTACAGTACTGTTATCTGAAAGATTTGGCCTGGATACGGAAGTCCTCGCAGCAGTCATGGTGGTCTCCACCCTGGGTTTTTTCTTTACCCTGCCGGTCATGGTGATTTTGCTCTTGTAACAAGTGCTGATGCGAGTCAATGAACTGTGCTTATTCCCGAATAATTTGTTAAAGGCGGCAATGTGCCGCCGTCATAGGGCACAGCAACTGATTCAGGAGGTTGCGGATGACGGACAGGGTGCACGAATAGAGGTATATTTCTATTTTGTTTAACCTGATCGTGACACCATGAAAAAATCCATGCTCTTCAGACTTCTTTTCCAAGTCACACTGGCGTTGGTGTTGACGAGTGCGGCGCATGCCGCAACCTATACGGTAGATAGTCGCCACACCTTTCCAGTATTTGAGGTGGAACACTTTACGTTCAGTATCCAGCGCGGGCGTTTTAACAAAACTGCTGGCACGATTGAATATGATGCGGCCAGCCGAAAAGTGTCGGCCGCTATCACAATAGATGCAGCCTCTATCGACATGGGGCTGGATGAGTGGAGTAAACATATGCGGGGGGAAAACTTTCTGAATACCAGAAAATTTCCAACCATCCATTTTGTGATCCCCGAATTTCAACTGTCGGATATCGTCAAAGTCAATTTTATTCCCGGTGATCTCACCTTGCTGGGTGTTACCAAGCCTGTCACCCTGGCAGTGCAGATAAGTTGCGGAAAACATCCTATGCTGCCTCGCGAGGTGTGCGGCGCGAATATTGAAACCACCATCAAGCGCTCTGACTTCGGCATGAATTATGGATTGCCCGGCATCGGCGATGAAGTCAATATCATTGCACCGGTAGAGGCTATCAAAGTCGTTGAAGACAGCCACTGATTTTGCCCAAAAAGTCGGTGCTGGCGATACGGCCAGTAATTGACTGGTGAAAAAAATATGTCACTTTATAAAGTGCAGATAAGACTGGATTGATTCTTCTGGTTTCGAGTAAGATTAAACCAATGACTTAAAAGTAAGTATTGGCTAATTAAAATCAATCTTAACCAATATGGAGCCAGGTTTTGCCTGATGCAGCGAGCTGGAGCGCGCAATGTGTCCTATGGCATTTGAATCAGGTCGGCGGTAATCAAGCCCGGTTTGTGTTAACTGAAACCAGTGGCATTAATCTCTGCTTCATTCGTTTTGATGTCCAGGTATTATGGGAGGGTGCAATGGGAGGGTGCATGAAACTTTTTGGCGAGTATGGCCGCTATCTCATGTCGTCGTTTATGGTGGTGCTCGGTCTGATTGGCATGGCTTACGGCGGCTTTGCCGTGTGGCTTGGGCTGGCAACTTTTCTTGTACTGGCCATGCTTGATTTTCTTGCCGCAAAGGATGTGTCCGCGCGCGGCGGTGCGGGCAAGTGGTTTTACGATGGCGTGCTGTATCTGCCTCTGGTGCTGTTATATGGCTTGTGGATCCTATTTGCACAGCGCATTGCCGAAGGTCAACTGGGGTTATTCAATTCGCTTGGTGCCATTATTTCGGTATCGTTTTTAACCGCGCTTGCCGGGTTGCCCACAGCCCATGAACTCATGCACCGCAAGCATCCGCTAGAGATTTTGGGTTCCAGCCTCTACTTGACGCTTTTTGCGTTGCCTATCAATGACTTATACCATGTGCATGGGCATCATCCCTTTGTCGGTACTTTGGAAGACAGTGATACGCCGCGTCGGGGGCAGACGGTGTACCGCTTTGTCTATTCCTCTCTTTTCCATGGCACCATGACTGCCTATGCCCTTGAAAAAGCCCGCCTCGCCAAGCAAGGCCACGGGCCACTGTGGTGGAAAGGCCGCATAATGCTGGCCCTGCTCTGTGTAGCCGCCTGGGTTTCGCTGTTCTGTTTTATCGCCGGACCTGTGGGTCTAGTGTATTTGCTGGCTGCATTGGCTGTCTCGTTCATCATCATCGGCGGGTTTAACTATACCCAGCATTATGGCATCGTGCGCTTACCGGGCACACCGCTGCTACCGCACCACTCATGGAATCATCTGAACACTTTCAGCCGTGCGATCACTTTCGAGATTTCCAACCATTCTGAACATCACCTTGATCCCGATAAAGCTTACGAGTTGCTGAAAACATATCCTGAAGCCCCGCAAATGCCCAGCATCATTATTTGCTTTCTGGCTTCGTTCATTCCGCCCTTGTGGGAAAGGCGGATTGCCAAGCCATTGTTACAGCACTGGGATATACATTACGCCAGCCCGGCTGAGCAGCGTTTGGCGATGGAAGAAAATGCGCGAGTTGGCTGGCCTATCTGGGTTGATGCGGCCGTTGCGTAGCCGATTAGCCTTGCCGCGCGGCAAGGC
>JAUSQB010000007.1 GCA_030652715.1 Rugosibacter sp. | reverse complement strand
GTCGTCCCAGCCCAGGCAGGCATCAGTCACCGAAACCCCATATTCAAGCGGCTTGCCGGGTGTCAGATCCTGCCGCCCTTCCTTCAGGTTGGATTCGACCATGACACCGAAAATGCGCGCCTCGCCCGCCGCCATCTGTGCGGCCACATCGCGCGCGACATCCAGCTGCAACTTGAACTGCTTTTTGCTGTTGGCGTGGGAAAAGTCAATCATCAGCCGTGCTGCCAGCGCCGACTTTCCAAGTTCGGCGCACGCCGCTTCCACCGAGGCCGCATCGTAATTCGCCGCCTTGCCGCCACGCAGAATCACATGGCAATCTTCATTGCCATTGGTGGACACAATCGCCGAATGGCCCGCCTTGGTAACCGACAGAAAATGATGCGGGCTGGCCGCCGCCTTGATGGCGTCCACCGCGATGCGGATATTGCCGTCCGTGCCGTTCTTGAAACCTACCGGGCAGGAAAGCCCCGAAGCCAGTTCGCGATGCACTTGAGACTCCGTCGTGCGCGCGCCAATCGCACCCCAACTGATTAAATCCGCCGTGTATTGCGGCGTAATCGCATCCAAAAATTCCGTACCGCAAGGCAAGCCCAGCTGATTGATATCCCACAACAGCTTTCTTGCCAGCCGCAAGCCGTCGTTGATCTTGAAGCTGTCATCCATGTACGGATCGTTGATCAGTCCCTTCCAGCCCACGGTCGTGCGCGGTTTTTCAAAATACACGCGCATGATGATAATCAACTCGCTGCTCAGCCGCTCCTGCTCGGCCTTGAGCTTGGCCGCATAGTCCATCGCCGCTGCGGCATCATGAATCGAACAAGGGCCAACAATCACAACCAGCCGGTCATCCGCGCCGTGCAACACGCGATGCACCGCCTGACGCGCCTGGTAGGTTGTTTCAGCGGTTATCTCATTGCCCGGAAATTCGCGCAGTACATGCGTTGGCGGAGAAAGTTCTTTAATCTCGCGGATGCGAACATCATCAGTAATATGGGTCATGGCTCGAATGCAAGAAAATAAAAGCCTAATTCTACCGGGATAGCGTCCAATATCCGAGCGCCTGCAGCACATGTTTTGCAGGCAAGATTTCCGTCTATCCATTGAGGTTTGTTCTTGCCGCCAGAATTTTCCGACCACATGCTACTCACAAGATGTATGCGCCAATCAACAGAAAAAGACTGTCCCAAACTTGCATCCAATAAAAATCAGGGCTATCCCGGCTTGCCATCCAACTGCGAGCGCGTGAGTACCGGCCAATAGCGGAACACATACAAGCCAAACGCCGAAGCCCACAATAGCACCGAAAGCTAAACGTTCGCCATCTAGAAATCAGACCGCACCATACCAAAAAAACCGACGACATCCTTCAAAATCCAGAAGCCCCGGAATCGAGTTGGTGTTTAGAAAAGAGTCGGAAACACGCCACAGGACGCAGTAGAATCGACTCTTCCCACACATACGCATCTTTCATGCAGGTAATTTTTGCCTGTTGACTTTTTCCGGAGCCCCCACTTGGCAATCCAAGACTTTCCACTGCAAGGTGAATTCATTGAGCTTAATGTCTTGCTCAAGCTGATGGCGTTCGCTTCCTCCGGCGGCGCAGCCAAGGCCATGATTGCGGAAGGTGCCGTGCGCGTGGGTCAGCAAGTCGAAACCCGCATACGGCGCAAACTGCGCGCGGGCGATGTCGTGCAACTGGGTGACAACACCATACGCATCGCTGCTGCCAATAGAGCAGGTGCCCGATGAGCATTCAATGGTTCCCCGGCCACATGACCTCTGCCCGCCGCAAGGCGGCAGAAACACTGGCCACGACAGACGTCGTGATTGAAGTCTGCGATGCGCGGCTGCCCGAAGCCAGCAGCAACCCGATGATCCGCGAACTGCGCCTGCAACGCCAGCGCCCTTGCTTGAAGCTGCTTAACAAGGCGGATCTGGCCGACCCCATAGCCACCGCCGCCTGGCTGGATTATTACAACGCCCAGCCGGGTGTCAAGGCATTCGCCATTGCCTGTAAAAAACCGGGTGATGCGGCACGCGTGCCTGCCCTGTGCCGCACTTTGGCACCGCATCGCAACAGCGGCATCAAACCTCTGCGCATGCTGATCATGGGTATCCCCAACGTGGGTAAATCCACCCTGATGAATGCCTTGCTCAAACGTCGCGTGGCGGCCGTGGGCGATGAGCCCGCAGTCACCAAATCACAAATGAGCCAAGACCTCGGCGGCCACACAACCATCACCGATACACCCGGCCTGATGTGGCCAAAAATCACGCACGATAGCGATGGCTTCATGCTCGCAGCCTGCCATGCCATCGGCCGAAACGCCGTGATTTATTCGGATGTCGCGACGTTTCTTGCCTACTTTTTGCTCGAGAATTACCTGCCACTGA
>JAUSQB010000208.1 GCA_030652715.1 Rugosibacter sp. | reverse complement strand
ACGTCACCTGGGCGTCGGGCAGTTGTTAAGGTCGTTAATGCTAGTTTATATAAGGGGCGTCCCTTTGATAAATTAACTGAAACGAAGACCCGTACTGGGGGGCGTAATGCGCATGGGCATATAACTACTCGACACATGGGTGGTGGCCATAAAAAACAATATCGCATTGTTGACTTTTTGCGGACCAAGGACGGAATTCCGGGTAAGGTTGAACATCTGGAATACGATCCCAATCGTTCCGCCAATCTCGCCCTTGTTCTTTACGCTGATGGTGATCGCAAGTATATTATCGCCACCAAGGGTATGAGTGCTGGTCAGCAGATTATTAGTGGTGCAGATGCTCCTATTAAATCTGGTAATGCTTTGCCGATTCGTAACATTCCGGTGGGTACAACAATTCACTGCATCGAGATGACACCAGGTAAGGGTGCTCAGATGGTGCGCTCAGCCGGCACGTCTGCTCAGCTTTTAGCGAGGGAAGGTTCGTATGCTCAGATTCGTTTGCGATCGGGCGAGATTCGGCGTGTGCATGTTGAGTGCCGTGCCACGATTGGCGAAGTTGGTAATGAGGAGCACAGCCTCAGGAAGATAGGTAAGGCTGGAGCGCAACGCTGGCGTGGTATCCGTCCAACGGTTAGGGGTGTTGCCATGAATCCTGTTGATCATCCTCATGGGGGTGGTGAAGGTCGCACGGGTACTGGTAGAGTGCCGGTGAGTCCTTGGGGTACCCCAACCAAGGGCTATCGCACCCGTAACAATAAACGTACTGACGTTATGATTATTCAGCGCCGTCATAAGCGCTAAGAGGTGAAATATGGCACGTTCAATTAAAAAAGGCCCTTTTGTTGATGCGCACCTCTTGAAGCGGGTGGATGTCGCTCGCTTATCAAAGGATAAGCGACCAATTAAAACCTGGTCGCGTCGATCGACAATTCTCCCGGATTTTATTGGGCTAACTATAGCGGTGCATAACGGAAAGCAGCATATTCCTGTTTATGTATCAGAGAATATGGTTGGTCATAAGTTGGGTGAGTTTGCATTGACGCGGACATTTAAAGGTCATACCGGCGGCAAAAAAGTCGTCGCTAAGAAGTAAAGGTTAATGGTAATGGAGACTAATGCGGTTTTACGTGGTGTTCGACTTTCGTCCCAAAAAGGGCGGCTTGTGGCTGACTTGGTGCGAGGTAAATCTGTTGATCAAGCCTTGAGCATACTGTCATTTTCACCAAAAAAAGGTGCGACCATTCTTAAGAAAGTTCTCGAATCTGCAAT
>JAUSQB010000199.1 GCA_030652715.1 Rugosibacter sp. | reverse complement strand
CTCGACCCGATCAAGGCCACGGTGATCACGCCGGGGTTGGATGTCGATGGCGATTTTTCGGATGATATCGGCATGCCGGCAGCGATTGTCACCAAATACCTCGCCGAACATGGCGTGATTGTCGAAAAATGTGGCTTGTATTCGTTTTTCATCATGTTCACCATCGGCATCACCAAGGGGCGCTGGAATACGCTGGTCACCGCGCTGCAACAATTCAAGGACGATTACGACCGCAACCATCCGCTGTGGAAGGTGCTGCCCGAGTTTGTCGCCAAGCATCCGCGGTACGAGCGGGTCGGCTTGAAGGATTTATGCACGCAGATTCATGCGGTATATAAAGCCAATGACATTGCGCGGCTGACGACTGAAATGTATTTGTCGCCCATGGTGCCCGCGATGCGTCCGGCCGATGCCTTTGCCAAGATGGCGCATCGTGAAATTGATCGCGTCAGTATTGATGAACTCGAAGGCCGTGTCACTGCTGTGTTATTGACACCGTACCCTCCTGGCATACCACTGCTGATTCCAGGCGAGCAGTTCAATGGCACGATAGTTCGCTATCTCAAGTTTGCGCGCGAGTTCAACGAAAAATTTCCCGGTTTTGAGACCGATATTCATGGCTTGGTGAAAGATGCCAGTGAAGTGAGCGTGCGTTACTACGTGGATTGCGTCAGGGAATAAGCAGGCAGGGCGAATACGCTAAAGCGTTTATATGACGGCCTGGGGTTCGCCGCATGGATTTTCTTTTCGCTGATAGCTGACAAAGTCATAGGCCAGTCCCGTTGGGTCAGAGCGCGATTCGCGCGCCAGTTCTTGCCATGCGTTGCGGTCAATATCGGGGAAACGGGCATCACCTGCCACCTCGACGTGTATTTCGGTGAGCTCCATGCGGTGTGCCAGCGCCAGAGTCTGGGTGTAAATTTCTGCGCCGCCAATCACAAAGATAGTTGCTTCATTCGAGCAGGCGGCAATTGCGGCTGCGACTGAAGTGACGACGCTCGCACCCTGTGCGCAATAACCTGGGTTGCGCGTAATGACAATGTTATGTCGTCCGGGCAGCGCGCGGCCAAGAGACTCCCAAGTCTTGCGCCCCATGATGATGGGATGGCCGAGGGTGAGCGCCTTGAAGCGTTTCAAGTCATCGGCAATGCGCCAGGGCAAGGTGTTGTCCGCACCAATCACGCCATTGGCGGCGACGGCAGCAATGAGAACAATACAGGGTGCAGATGCGTTGGTGTTGGTCATGAGGTCAGGATTTTTGCATGAGTGTTTGATAAAGATCGGCATACTGTCGCGCTGGCAAGTCCCAGCTAAAGTCGGCGTTCATGCCACGGCGCTGGAGTGTCTTCCAGCGCGGGGTCTTGTGCCAGAGCGCCACGGCACGGCGGATTGTCCTCAGCAATGCGGCGGGTGTGGCTTGGGTAAATACAAAGCCATTGCCATGCCTGGTGTTGGCGGCATCGATCACCGTGTCGGCCAGCCCGCCGGTGGCGCGCACGATGGGTGGCGTGCCGTAACGCAGGCTGTACATCTGGTTCAGGCCGCAGGGTTCGAAGCGCGAGGGCATCAGAAACAGGTCGGCCCCGGCCTCGATGCGGTGGGCGAGGCCTTCGTCAAACCCGATATGCACGGCGAATTGCCCCGGCCAGCGCTTGGACATGGTGCGAAAGGCGGTTTTTATCTCGTGCATGCCGTTGCCCAGCACGGCCAGTTGTACCGGTAGCATGGCAAGTTCTGCAGCAATCTCGACGACGAGGTCAAGACCTTTTTGTTCGGTGAAGCGGCTGACAATGCCCAATACTGGCATGTCCGCTGCGGCTAGTCCGAGTTCAGTACGCAAAGCCGCCTTGTTGCTGGCTTTGGCATCGAGCCGGGCAGCGTCATAGGGCGCGGCCAGGTACGGGTCGGTCGCTGGATTCCACTGCGCGATGTCGATGCCGTTCAGAATGCCTGTCAGGCGGTCGGTGCGATGGCGCAGCAGGCCATCCAGTCCCATGCCGTCTGCTGGCGTCTGAATTTCTTGCGCGTAAGTCGGGCTGACGGTGGTGATG
>JAUSQB010000134.1 GCA_030652715.1 Rugosibacter sp. | reverse complement strand
ATTTTGCACAGACCATTGCGGGTGTGGTGATCAAACACGCACCCGAATTTGACGCTGCCATGATGACGATGCGCCCTTCTCGCGCGGGTAATTATCTTGCGCTCACTTGTACTGTGCGCGCTACATCGCAAACTCAACTGGATGCGTTATATCTCGAACTCAGCGCGCATCCGATGGTCAAGGTTGTGCTGTGATTGTGCGCACCTTGGGCCGTGTGGCGTATGCGCCCACGTTCTTCGCCATGCAGGAATTGACCGCCGCGCGCACGCCCGATACACCGGATGAAATCTGGCTGTGCGAGCATCTGCCGGTATTTACCCAAGGGCTGTCTGGCAAGGCGGAACATCTGTTGCAAGACATTGGCATTCCGGTGGTGCAGATTGATCGGGGCGGACAGATTACCTATCATGGTCCTGGTCAAGTGGTAGCCTACCTGTTGTTCGATCTGCGTCGCCAGCAACTCAAGGTGCGTGAATTCGTGCGACGCATGGAGCAGGCAGTGATTGATGTGTTGGCAAGCTATGGCATCGATGCTGCGCGCCTGGCGGGTGCGCCCGGGGTGTATGTGCAGGGGGCCAAGATTGCCGCCTTGGGTTTGCGGATTAAAGGCGGCTGCAGTTATCATGGCATAGCGCTGAACGTGGATGTGGATTTGGCACCTTATCAGGCAATCAACCCTTGCGGCTATGCGGGCATGCGCGTCACGCGCTTGTGTGATCTGGTCAAGACAGGCGATACTCCTTCCCTTGCACTCGTGGGCACAGCGCTAGCTCAAGCACTTATTCAGCAACTGGAAACCTCATGAATCTCAAGCAAAAAGGCGAAGCGAAAACCGCTCGCATCCCGATCAAAATTGTGCCAGCCGCCACGCTGCTGAAAAAGCCCGACTGGATTCGTGTCAAGGCAGGTAATTCGGCGACACGCTTTGGCGAGATCAAGCAGATTTTGCGCGAGCATCAATTGCACACCGTGTGCGAAGAAGCGTCCTGCCCCAACATTGGCGAGTGCTTTGGCAATGGCACAGCCACCTTCATGATCCTCGGCGATTTATGCACACGGCGTTGTCCGTTTTGCGATGTCGGTCACGGCAAACCGCTGCCGCCGGATGCTGACGAGCCACTGAAGCTTGCCCAGACTATCGCCGCGATGAAGTTGAATTATGTGGTGATCACCAGTGTCGATCGCGATGATCTGCGCGATGGCGGCGCACAGCACTTTGTCGATTGCATCACGCAGATTCGCCTGCTGTCGCCGCGCACTAAAATCGAAGTACTGGTGCCGGACTTTCGTGGCCGACTCGATTTAGCTATCGACATCCTCGGTACGCAACCGCCCGACATCATGAATCACAACATGGAAACCGTGCCGCGTCTGTACAAGCAAGCCAGGCCCGGTGCCGACTATGCGCATTCGCTGCGCTTGCTGCAAGAATTCAAGCAACGCCACCCGCATATTCCGTCCAAATCCGGCCTCATGGTGGGCTTGGGCGAGAGTGACGAAGAGATTCTTGTCACGATGCGTGATATGCGCGAACATGGTGTCGAGATGCTTACCCTCGGCCAATACCTTGCACCTTCAGGCCATCATTTGCCGGTATTGCGCTACGTCCATCCTGATACTTTTTCTTGGTTCGAGCAGGAAGCTACAGCCATGGGCTTTACCCATGCCGCTTGTGGGCCGATGGTGCGTTCCAGCTATCACGCCGACAGCCAGGCGCATAGCGCTGGCGCGATTTAAAAAGTCGGCGCTGGTGATACGCCGCAAAGCCTTGAGTCCATTTTTCGGACGACGGCTATTCGATAAATACGCGACAAATATGCAGCGATTTTTTCTATGCACACGCTAAACGCCGCACAACAAGCGGCGGTCACCCATGTGGATGGGCCGCTCCTGGTGTTGGCCGGGGCGGGCTCGGGCAAGACGCGCGTCATCACGCAAAAAATCGCCTATCTGATTCGCGATTACGGTATTGCGCCCTCGCACATCACGGCGATTACCTTTACCAACAAGGCCGCCAAAGAAATGCAGGCGCGCGCTAAAAGCCTGTTAGGCGAGCGTGGCAAAGGAGTAATCATCAGCACGTTTCATTCGCTGGGCGTGCGCATTTTGCGGCAGGAGGCCAATGCACTCGGATTAAAGCCGGGGTTTTCAATTCTCGACAGTTCGGATGCCACCGGGTTATTGCAAGAGTTGTCAGGTGGTGTTGATAAGGCGCAATTGCGTTTGTTGCAGTCACGTATTTCGTTATGGAAAAACGCACTCATCGATCCTGATGCCGCCATAGAACTCGCCACGGACGGAATGGAAAGTAGCGCGGCACAGCTGTATGTCGATTATGAGCGCGCCTTGCGGGCGTATCAGGCGGTTGATTTTGATGATCTGATTCGTTTGCCTGTGGAATTGTTTTCCACGCAAGAGGAGGTGGCGACACGCTGGCGCAAACGCTTGTGGCATTTATTGATTGATGAATATCAAGATACCAATCGCGGTCAATACCGGCTGGTGCAATTACTCACCCAGGGGCGTGACGCCTTCACTGCGGTGGGCGATGATGATCAGTCCATCTACGCCTGGCGCGGCGCTGATAGTGAAAATCTGCGCTTGTTAAAAGCTGATTATCCGCGCCTGAAAGTGGTGATGCTGGAACAAAATTATCGTTCGACATCGCGCATCCTGGGTGCGGCCAATCAGCTGATTGCCCATAACCCAAAGCTGTTTGAAAAAAAGCTTTGGTCAGAGCATGGGCAGGGCGAAGCGATTCATATTCAAACTTGTCGTGATGGCGACCATGAAGCCGAATGGGTCGTCTCTCGCCTCTCCGCGCATCGCTTTGAGCGGCGCACCCAGTTTTCTGATTACGCTATTTTGTATCGCGGCAATTATCAGGCGCGTGCTTTTGAACAACAGTTGCGTGCGCAACGTATTCCGTATGTAATTTCCGGCGGGCAGTCTTTTTTTGAGCGCACCGAGATCAAAGACATCATTGCCTATTTGCGCTTGCTCACCAATCAGGATGACGATCCCGCATTTATTCGCGCGGTAACAACCCCTAAGCGCGGCATCGGCGGATCGACCTTGGAAACCTTGGGTCTTGCCGCCGGCAGGCGACGCCAAAGCCTGTTTTCAACACTGCTTTCGCCAGATCTGGGCGACGATATACCGGTGCGTCAACATACGGCGCTACGCGAATTTTCCGGATTCATTCAGCGCATGGAAGGCCGCGCGCAACACGAGCCTGCGGGTGTTTTGTTGACTGCAATTATCGACGCCATTGGGTATGAAACGTGGCTGTTCAGCTCGCTTGACGTGCGTGATGCTGAAACTCGCTGGACGAATGTGTGTGATTTTGTTCAATGGATTGGACGTAAGGGCGAGGAGGAAAATAAAACCCTGCTTGAATTAGCGCAAAGCGTTGCCCTATTATCCATGCTGGATAACGGGGCGGAAGAAACCAATGCTGTTCAACTCGCCACACTGCATGCCGTCAAAGGGCTGGAGTTTCGCCATGTGTTTCTGGCGGGCATTGAAGAGGGGTTATTACCGCATCGCGATTCACTCGACCCTGCACGACTGGAAGAAGAGCGACGCCTGATGTATGTCGGCATCACGCGTGCGCAGGCCAGCTTGACCATTAGCTGGTGCGAACGTCGCAAACAAGGCAAGACATGGATGATACGCGAGCCTTCGCGGTTTATCACCGAGATGGGTTCGGTCGCGCTGACTACCGCAGCGCAAGACGCCATGGTGCCTGATGCTTGTACCGCCATGGCGCGTGCGGCGGGTTTACGTGCGATGTTGGCTAAAAACAATAAGTAGCAAGAAAAAAACAAAGGCCGCAAAAATTTTTGCGGC
>JAUSQB010000189.1 GCA_030652715.1 Rugosibacter sp. | reverse complement strand
CGGCGGCGCTGGCCTTTCTGATTTTCAATTTTGACCCTGCGCGGGTGTTTTTGGGTGATGTCGGTTCCATCCCGCTCGGCTTTTTGGCAGGTGCGCTAGGGTTGTGGGGCTGGCAGGCAACAGCATGGCCGGTGTGGTTTGCGTTGCTGGTGTTCTCACCGTTCATTATTGATGCCACCACCACGCTACTACGCCGTGCCTTGCGTGGCGAAAAGCTGTGGCTGGCGCATCATGATCATGCTTATCAGCGTCTGGTGCGCTCCGGCTGGTCACACCGGCGGCTCGCGTTAACGGCGTATGGGCTGATGGCCGCGTGCGCGGCGAGTGCGCTGGTTTTTCGCACCATGAACGTTGTCCTGGTTGCTGTGGGCCTGACTTTTTGGGTGATGGTATACGCTACGCTGCTATTCGCTGTAGCGCGACGCTGGCGGAAAAAGAAATAAATGCAAAAATGCGAGGAATACAAGAAAGACATGTGCCGGAAATTACGCGCATGAATTTAAACACTATGAACTTAACAACTTTGTTTATATGGATAGAGCGCTGAGGCGTTCACGCAGATCTTCGGGGGCAAAGAACACATAGGCGTTTCCCTGCCGCGCTTTTTCCAACAGTCCGAGAGAGTGCAAATCCAGTAAATCGTTTCGAGCGGTCTGATACACAACGTTGTGAGAACGCTGATGGGCGTCGACTCGATACCCCTCCCCAGTATTTCGTAGTGCATGGGTCAAGAGAGCAACTTGGCGATGATTGAATCTGGTTCGAAGTTTCGAAGATCCAGCCAAGAGCTTTTCGGTGTCTCGTTGCTCGCCAGCTTTTCTGGCCAGATACTCGTGAAGCGCTACTATTGCCCTTCTGATAGTCGAAAGCTGGTGCAGCAGGAAATAAGTTGTGTCGTTTTGGTCTGTCTCTGTGTGCAGATAGGCGCGCATATAACGAACAGGACTTTTGCGCAGAATGTGGCTGATAGAGGTGTACTCCATCAACCAGTAGCCACTGCGAGCCATCGACCAATAGAACAACGCCCGGGCGGTGCGGCCATTGCCGTCGACAAAGGGGTGATCGTACCCAATCATGAAGTGCAGCAAAATTGCGCGCAGTACCGGATGCACGAAAGGCAGCGAAACTTCATCTGCGTTGGCAAATGCACATAGCCTTTCCAGACGTTCAGGGAGCTCTGTGTGTATTGGCGGCTCGTGCACAACCACATTATCCCGCTGATCGATAACGCGCACATCGTCAGACTGGCGAAGCCGTCCTGCATCTGCGGGATCCTCAAGCGTGTTTTCAGTGACGATACGGTGCAGTTCCAGGATCAATTCGGGCGTAATTGGTTCCTGCTTCAAGGATCGCAGGTGTTCCATTGCCCGGTAGTTGTTGAAAATCATTGTTTCGCTGGTATCGCGCGGCTTGCGTCCCTCGCGAAGCATTGCCGCGGCAACTTGCCGCGTGGTTGCCGCGCCTTCAAGCTGGCTGGAAGCAATAGCTTCCTCGATTAAGGAATTCAACAAATAACGCGCAGGATCTTCTTGAGTCGGCGCACCCACGGTAGCACGGATTTGCCCTGCAGCATCCCGGTCAATGTGGTGCAAATCAATCAATACGGGGCTGGGGGTTGCAAATTTAAATGGATTGCCTCGCTTGTCAATGAGCGGCAGTGTCTGCATCAGCGCATTGCGCCCTGCGATAACCGCTGTCCACCAGGCCTTATGGGTTAACCCCTCTGGCGGAGTTCTGTAGCGAAGCTCGTCCCAATGGAGATACCGCCCCTTTGCCAGAGGGGAGGCGTTCTGCAAGACCAAACTCATTTCCTCAGGCGTTATGTCCTTGAAGAGCTCGGACAAATCTGGGGTGATCTTGGGAAGTTTCATTTGTGTACTAATTAATAAATAGATTAGTAAGGTTTAGTATAAGCAACCACTCAAGCAAATGTCTACTAATTTATTTAAAGATTAGTATAAATTGTAAGTTCGTCAGTCGCCCTACTGACTATCCCAGCAGCTATTGAGGGTTATCTACGGACGCCGCCGCACGCATCAAGGCCGATGATCACAGGGTAGCGGGCCTGCACTGATTCAAGACAACCAGGCCGGTCGGCTTCCTATTTCGCCATGCGCTCACGTTTCGAGAAAGCGCGCCAGGCAGCCGGCGTCCAATTCCAGTCGCGGCGAGCCAAAGCTGCTACCGATACTGGCGCTGGCGCAACGCCTGCTTGGCCACAAGGCGCGAGACATGACTGAACAATACACCCACGACCGAATCGGGGAATTGTAGAAAAGGAAGTTAAATTGTAGAAAAGCGGATTTTAGTAGAGTCACTAAAACCCGCTTAAATACTGGTGGCCGGGGACAGAATCGAACTGTCGTCACACGGATTTTCAATCCGTTGCTCTACCGACTGAGCTACCCGGCCAATGAGGTTGGGTATTATAGGGGCTAGCTGGCATTGCGTCAAAAATAACGCGCACTTATCCGTACTTTATCTTCACGCAGGGGGAGAACTCATGAAAAACACAGCAGCTGACCGGGTTTTAGCCAATCCGAAATTTCATCATTTGGTGAGTACTCGCAATCGTTACGCCTTCGTGATGACATTGCTGGTGGTGATTATTTATTTTGGCTATATCTTGCTGGTGGCATTTGATAAACCGTTCCTGGCGCAAAAACTGGGGGCCGGGTGGGTGACTTCCCTCGGCATTCCGCTGGGTTTGGGTGTGATTGTTTTAACCATACTCATTACTGCCTTCTATGTGCATATAGCCAATACGCAGTTTGATGCCATGGCGGCTGAAGTACTTGAGGAGGCTGGCGAATGAACATGCTCAAGACGCCATGGCTTTTAGTATTGTTTTTCACTGCAAGCCATGCCCTTGCCGCCGGAGTGGATGCAGGCCAGGTGCAACAGCAAGCCACCAACTGGATGGCGATTGCCATGTTCCTCGGTTTTATTGCCATCACTTTGGCAATTACCAAATGGGCCGCGAAAAAGACCCGCACAGCTGCTGATTTTTATACTGCGGGAGGCAACATCACGGGGTTTCAGAACGGGCTGGCCATCGCGGGGGATTACATGTCGGCAGCTTCTTTTCTGGGCATTTCGGGCCTGGTGTTTGCCAGTGGTTTTGACGGGCTGATTTTTTCAATCGGCTGGCTAGTGGGGTGGCCTGTACTCACTTTTTTGATGGCCGAACGGTTGCGCAATCTGGGCAGGTTTACATTTGCCGATGTGGCCGGCTACCGCTTTTCGCAAACGCCCATTCGTATTTTTGCAGCCTGCGGCTCGCTTGTCGTGGTGTTGTTTTACATGATTGCGCAAATGGTCGGCGCGGGCCAGTTGATCAAGCTGTTGTTTGGTCTTGACTACTTCGTCGCAGTCATCTCGGTAGGCGGGTTGATGATGTCTTACGTGTTGTTTGGCGGCATGACGGCCACCACCTGGGTGCAAATCATCAAAGCCGTGTTGCTGCTTGTTGGCGCATCGTTCATGGCTTTCGCGGTGTTGTGGCAATTTCATTTCAGCCCTGAAGCACTGTTTGCCAAAGCCGTTGAAGTGCATGCCAAAAAGGATGCCATCATGGCACCCGGCGGACTCATTAAAGACCCCATTTCTGCGGTATCGGTCGGTATGGCGCTGATGTTCGGCACAGCAGGCTTGCCACATATCCTGATGCGATTTTTTACTGTGCCGTCAGCGAAAGAAGCTCGCAAGTCGGTCGCCTGGGCGACCACCTGGATTGGTTATTTTTACATCCTGACCTTCATCATCGGCTTTGGCGCGATTGTGTTGTTAACGCAAAACCCGATGGCCTATTTTGTCGATGGCGACATCAGCAAAGGCTTGCAAGGCGGGGGCAATATGGCGGCTGTGCATTTAGCCAATGCGGTTGGCGGCAATGTCTTTCTGGGCTTTATCTCCGCTGTGGCCTTTGCCACGATCCTCGCCGTAGTGTCAGGGCTGACGCTTTCCGGTGCTTCGGCAGTGGCCCACGATCTTTACGCCACAGTGATTAAAAAAGGCAAGGCCGATAGCTGGACCGAATTGCGTGTCTCGAAAATCACCACGCTTTGTCTTGGCGTGATTGCCATTTTGCTGGGCATTGCCTTCGAAAAACAGAACGTGGCGTTTATGGTGATGCTGGCTTTTGCGGTGGCCTGTTCGGCCAATTTTCCGGTGTTATTCATGTCGGTGCTCTGGAAAAATTGCACGACGCGCGGCGCAGTAACAGGCGGCTTTGTGGGTTTGATTCTGTCTGTCACCCTGACCATACTCTCACCCGCCGTGTGGGAAAAAGCGCTCGGCTACCCTGAAGGATCCGCCTGGTTTCCCTATGCTTCGCCTGCGCTATTCTCGATGACTGCGGCCTTTGTCACCATCTGGCTGGTGTCGCTCACAGATCGCAGCCCGCAGGCTCAGCGCGAGCGCGCTTTGTTTGATGCGCAGTTGATACGCTCAGAAACCGGGCTGGGTGCATCCAGCACATCCGCTCACTAAAAGTCTTGAGTCCGCCTCTGGACGGCTCTGGCGAGGCGGCGACCCAATAAAAAAGCCGACCCTGACGGGTCGGCCCAATGTGAGGTATTCCTCTTCTCCTCCCCCAGCTTTTTTCGGTCGGCCGATAAGCTGTACTGCCTATCACCGCCCGTTTTACGTTGGGTTTTACCGCCGATATTGCCACGATATTGCTGTGGTATTGCCGCAGTGCTGCTAAAAAATTGTTGCCAAAAAATCAGAGTACTTTGGTCAAAAGTAATTTGTAATAATTAGTAACAACCAAAATAGCGAGACTTATATAATACTACTTTCTCTGAAAAGAAAAACAAAAAACCCGACCTTGTATAAAAACAAGGTCGGGTTTTTCTTGAAACGGACGCTACCGGGTAAAACAAAGAACAACTGCTTTACCCGGCGAAAAAACGGGAAATTACATTCCCATGCCTTCCATGCCACCCATACCGCCCATGCCGACCATGCCGCCACCCATGCCACCGGCTGCTGGTTTGTCTTCTACCAACTCGGAGACCATGCAGTCAGTGGTCAGCATCAGGCCGGCAATCGATGCCGCATTTTGCAACGCAGTACGCGTTACCTTGGTTGGATCCAGCACGCCCATCTTGACCATGTCGCCATATTCACCCGTGGAAGCGTTGTAGCCAAAGTTGCCTTTGCCTTCAAGCACTTTATTAACCACGACAGAAGGCTCGTCACCAGCATTGGCAGCGATTTCACGCAGCGGTTGCTCAATGGCACGCAGCACGATCTTGATGCCGGCGTCTTGCTCGTGGTTGTCGCCTTTGACAGAAACAGAAGCACGGGCACGCAGCAATGCCACGCCGCCGCCAGCCACGATGCCTTCTTCAACGGCAGCACGGGTTGCGTGCAGCGCATCTTCAACGCGGGCTTTTTTCTCTTTCATTTCCACTTCGGAGGCAGCGCCAACCTAGATCAGCGCAACACCACCGGCCAGCTTGGCAAC
>JAUSQB010000177.1 GCA_030652715.1 Rugosibacter sp. | reverse complement strand
CCGGGCATCCGCAAATGGCCCCAAGCGTATCTGCCCAAAATTTTCGATGCCAGTCGTGTCGATCAAGTTGAAAACGTAAGCCAGGCAGAAGCCGAAAATATGACGCGACGACTGGCGTGCGAAGAAGGCATTTTCGCGGGTATTTCGTCCGGTGGCGGCGTGCATGTCGCTCTGCGCATCGCGGCTACTGTTGAAAATGCCGTGATCGTCAGTATTATCTGCGACCGAGGTGACCGTTATTTATCTACTGGTGTTTTTCCGGCTTAAACCTTTGTATCACTGGATGAAAGACCGTTTTTATTTTTCTCGCTTAGCGGGTGGCCAAACTCGGGTAGCCAAAAAGTCGGTTCTGGTGATACGGCAAGCTGCCCCCGTCGTGGCATGACTCATTCATGAATTACAGTGAGTTCATCGATAAGCTGACCGCTTACGAAAAGCTGATGCGGCTGGATAAACCCATCGGCACCTTGCTGTTGCTGTGGCCGACACTGTGGGCCTTGTGGATTGCTGCTAATGGGCAGCCGCATCCATTCCTGGTCTGGATTTTTGCGTTGGGTACGCTCTTGATGCGTTCGGCTGGTTGCGTGATTAACGATTGGGCTGATCGTGATTTTGATCCGCATGTCGCGCGTACGAAAGACCGGCCGCTGGCTGTGGGCCTTGTTTCACCGCGTGAGGCATTAGCTTTGGCGGCAGTGCTCACGCTGAGTGCAGGGCTGTTGATTTTGCCGATCTGGCAAGATATTTGGCTACTCGCGCTGGTAGCAGTGTTCCTTGCTGCAAGCTACCCCTTCACCAAACGTTTTTTTGCTATTCCGCAGGCGTATCTTGGCATTGCCTTCGGTTTTGGTATCCCGATGGCATTCGCTGCCACGACCGGCCACGTGCCGTCTTTGGGCTGGGCAATGTTGGGCGCTAATATTTTTTGGGCAGTGGCGTATGACACCGAATACGCCATGGTCGACCGCGAGGATGATCTCAAAATAGGTATCAAGACAGCGGCCATTACCTTCGGCAGATTTGATGTGGCAGCAGTGATGGCTTGTTATGTCATGACCCTGTCCATTCTCGCCATGGTAGGTCAAATGCTGGGCTTTGGTTTGCTGTATCAGTTGGGCATCGCGGTAGCGGCACTGATTGCCGTCTATCACTTCTCCCTTATTCGCGGCCGCGACCGCATGCAATGTTTTAAGGCTTTTCGCCACAACAACTGGTTTGGCGCGGCGATATTTCTAGGCATCGTTGCTGAGTTAAATCTGAAACCTTTGTTGCTCTAACGCGGTTCGTCGTTGTTTTTAGCGCCGTATCGCCAGCGCCGACTTTTATTGTCGAGGAATTTTAAGCCAGCGGCAATTCGCCTTGTGCTGCGCTGACATATTGCTGCGTTGTCAGTCCGCCAACACGCACGCCCATCAGGCGCAGGCGTTGCTCTAATGGTACACGGCGCAAGCATTCACCAGCGGCGTGGCGGATGATGCGAGCATCCGCTGTGGCTTCTGGTAGTGTCACATCGCGGGTGATGGTGGAAAAATCGGCATAGCGCAGCTTGATGCCTATGGTGCGGCCGACATAGCCTTTTTTGTTCAAATCGTCCGCCACGCGGCGGCACAGGGCGGTAAAAATTTCGCCCAGTTGCGCTTTATCGTGGCGCGGGTGCAAGTCGTGCTCAAAGGTGGTTTCGCGGCTGGTGGATTTGGGTTCGCGGTGGGTCACGATTTCGCTGTCATCCCTGCCGCGCGCAGCTTCAAACAGCCAGTGGCCATAGCTGCGGCCAAAATGCTGCTGCAAAAAAATCAGCTCGGCTTGGGCGAGTTCGCCAATCTGATGGATGCCCAGCGCGGCGAGTTTTTCACCCGCGCGCGGGCCGATGCCGTTGATCTTCCGCACCGGCAATGGCCATAGCCGGGTGGGGATGTCGTCCAGGGTGATGAGCGTGATGCCATCGGGTTTATTGAGATCCGAGCAGATTTTGGCCAGCAGCTTGTTGGGCGCAACGCCCACCGAGCAGCTCAACCCCGTGGCTTGGGTCACGGCGGTTTTGATGCGTTGCACGAGCGCCAGGGTATGACGCTCGGTGTCCGTGTTCAGATCGGTGAGGTCGATATAAATCTCGTCGATGCCACGGTCTTCAATTTGCGGGGCGATGCTGGCGACGGCCGCTTTAAAGCGTTGCGAGGCGCGGCGGTAGGCGTCGAAATTGGCGGGCAGCAAAAATGCGTTGGGCGCCAGGCGCGCGGCTTGCATGACGCCCATGCCGGAGTGGATACCCAAGGCGCGGCCTTCGTAGGTGGCTGTGGTGAGCACGCCGCGACCGGTGTAGTCACCCAGACGCATGAATTGCCAGCTGCCGTCCTTTGCCCGCGTGGGCGCCGGCACGGCGCGGCCGCCGACGGCCACGGGCTGGCCGCGCAGCATGGGATATTGCAACAGCTCGACGGAGGCGAAAAACGCATCCATGTCGAGGTGGGCAAT
>JAUSQB010000176.1 GCA_030652715.1 Rugosibacter sp. | reverse complement strand
GGCAGCAAGGGCATCGTTGCCTCGACGGCAGCGCTTGCCGTATTGTTGCAAGAAGGCATAGGCGACACGCTGCGCGTTTCACTGACGCCTGAACCCAACGGCGACCGCACGCGCGAAGTGATCGTTGCCCAGGAGATTTTGCAAACCATGGGGCTGCGTGCTTTCACCCCTTTAGTCGCGGCTTGCCCGGGATGCGGGCGTACGACCAGTACGGTATTTCAAGAGCTGGCGCAGGACATTCAAACCCATGTGCGCGAGCGTATGCCCGATTGGAAGACGCAACGTATCGGTGTGGAAAACATGACTTTGGCCGTAATGGGTTGCGTCGTCAACGGCCCGGGCGAGAGCAAACAAGCCAATATCGGCATTTCCCTTCCCGGTACGGGCGAAGATCCTGTCGCACCCGTATATGTCGATGGCGAGCGTGTGATGACGCTGCGTGGCGAAAATATCGCAGCCGAGTTTCGGCAGCTGGTTGATGACTATGTTGCACGTACCTATCCCTCGCGTATCTGAAATTCAACGATGAGCCAGACCTTGCAAGCCATTCGTGGCATGAACGATATATTGCCTGCGGACGTCGAACTGTGGGAGCAGTTTGAAGAAACGATACGCGACTGGCTACATGCCTATGGCTACCGCCCCATTCGCATGCCGATGGTCGAACCGACGGGGCTGTTCCATCGCGCTATTGGTGAAGTCACCGACATTGTTGAAAAGGAAATGTATTCCTTCGTCGATGCCCTCAATGGCGAACAACTCACGTTGCGCCCCGAGGGCACGGCCTCCTGTGTGCGGGCGGCGATACAGCATAACTTGCTGTATGAAGGCCCCAAACGCTTGTGGTACATGGGCCCCATGTTTCGGCATGAGCGTCCGCAAAAAGGTCGTTATCGCCAATTTCATCAAGTCGGTGTCGAAGCCATGGGTTTTGCCGGCCCGGACATTGACGCCGAGCAAATTGCGATGTGCGCAAGGCTTTGGGATGACCTTGGCCTGCAAGGCATTCGTCTGGAGATCAACTCGCTGGGGCAGAGCGAAGAGCGTGCGCGGCACCGTGCCGATCTGATTGCTTATTTTTCCGCTCATGCAGCGTTGCTGGATGCCGATGCGCAGCGGCGCTTGCACACGAACCCACTGCGCATTCTGGACACGAAAAATCCAGCAATGCAGGATTTGATCAGGGGCGCACCGCAGTTGCTCGATTACCTTGGCGAAGCATCGCTCACGCATTTTGATGGCGTGCAGCAACTGCTTAAAGATGTCGCGATTCCCTACCGTATTAATCCGCGCCTGGTGCGCGGGCTGGATTATTACAACGGTACCGTGTTCGAGTGGATCACCGATGAGCTTGGTGCCCAGGGCACAGTCTGTGCGGGCGGACGTTACGATGGACTGTTTGAGCAACTCGGCGGCAAGCCGGCACCTGCCTGTGGTTTTGCCATGGGCATCGAGCGCCTGTTGGCATTGTGGCAGGATCAGGGTCATCGTCATGAAACACCGACCCCTGATGCTTATCTGGTGCATCAAGGCGAGGCGGCTGGACGATTTGCATTCCGCATTGCGGAGCACTTGCGCAGCAGCGGCTATGCCATTCAGCTGCATTGTGGGGGGGGGAGTTTTAAATCGCAGATGAAAAAGGCCGATGCGTCCGGCGCGCCGTTAGCGCTAATAGTCGGCGATGATGAGACGGCGGCAAATGCGGTGAGTGTCAAACCATTGCGTGAACCTATAGCTTCTGTTGAGGCTTCTACTGCGCTGCCGGTTTCACAAGTGCGGGTGAACTTTGATGAGCTTGCCGATTATCTCGGCGAGGTTCTTTTTACTACGGAAGACGATAATGGCAACTTATGATCTTGAAGAGCAGGAAAAACTCGCTGAACTGAAAACCTGGTGGCAGCAATATGGCAATCGCGTAACTAGTATCGCCGTGGCTCTCGCCTTGGGGGTAGCCGCATGGCAGGGATGGCAGTGGTGGCAGCATCAGCAATCCACGAAAGCGTCAGCCATTTATTCTGGCTTGCAGGAAGCTGCAGGAAAAAACGACGCAAAGCGAGTAAAAGAGTTAGCCGGAGAACTGATTGAAAAGTATTCGGGTACCAGCTATGCAGGCATGGGTGCGCTGATTGCGGCACGCGTTCAAGTAGACCAGGGTGACTCTAAAAATGCGCGCGTACAGTTGGCCTGGGCGGCTGATCACGCAGACGATACCGGTCTGCGTGCATTGGCGCGCCTGCGGTTGGCAACTGTTCTGCTCGATGAAAAAGCTTACGACGAAGCGCTTAAGCAGTTGGCCGCTGAGCCCCCTGTACCTTTCGCAGCGCGCTATGCGGATGTTCGCGGCGATATTTATGTTGCCCAAGGCAAGTCTGCTGAAGCTGCCAAGTCTTATGACGATGCGTTAGCCAAGATCGAAGCGTCGGCAAAAAACGAGGAAGTTTCGCGGCATCAGGCTTATCGCGAGATTGTGCAAACGAAACGCGATGCGTTGGGGATTGCTCAGTGAACGCGTTCATAACACTTCTCAAATGTTCTGGACAGACCGGTTTGCCGAGTCTGCTGGGGATTGGTGTCACGCTGTTGCTGAGTGGTTGTGTTTCTCTAGACAGCCTGAATCCTTTTAGTAGCAGCGCGCCTAAAGTAAAAGTGAATGAGCTGCCTGTGCTTGAAGTCAAGACAGAGCTGCGCAGTCTTTGGCAGGCAAGCATCGGCAATGCAGGAAGCTATAGTTTGGCTCCGGCTGTGGTCGCTGGGAGCGTGTATGCCGCAGCAGCCGATGGCAGTCTGGCGCGGTTTGATGAAGGTAAGCAAGTCTGGCGCGTGGCAACGGGTCGGCCCATATCTGGCGGAGTTGGTACCGATGGAAATCTGGTGGTCGTAGGTACGGCCAAAGGCGAGGTATTGGCGTTTGATGCAGCCTCTGGTCGCGAATCATGGAAGGCAAGCGTTAGTTCCGAAGTGTTGGCGCCGCCTTCCTTGGCTGATGGCTTGGTTATTATTCGGTCGGGTGATTCGCGCGTGGTTGGCCTGGAGGCTAGCGATGGCAAGCGCCGCTGGATGTATCAGCGGAATGTCCCCGCCTTGTTGTTGCGCTCTTATGCCAGCGTGTTAAATGCAGGAAAGTTAACTTATGTCGGGTTTCCTGGGGGCAGGCTGGTGGCGCTTGATAATGGTAACGGTGCCGCCGTGTGGGAAGCTACCGTGGCTACACCGAAAGGCACAACTGAGTTGGAGCGGATCACGGATGTCATAAGCTCTCCCGTGACGAACGGTAATGCCGTGTGTGCCGTTGCCTATCAGGGGCGGGTCGCTTGCTTTGATGCCAGCAGCGGCAGTAACATGTGGTCGCGCGATATGTCCTCCATTGCAGGTCTTGATGTGGATAGCGGGCAGTTGTATGTCACAGATGCCAAAGGCGTGGTGTATGCGCTGGACAAATACAGCGGAGCGAGTGTCTGGATGCTGGATAAACTGGTGACACGCAGCCCAACACGGCCATTAGCATTGGGTGAGATTGTGGTTGTAGCCGATAATCAGGGCCTGGTGCATGCATTGCGCAGTGATAATGGCAGCTTTGTTGGCCGAATAAAAACAGACGGGAGTGCGATTCGTACGGATCCTGTGCGCTCTGCCACCGGGTTTGTGGTGCAAACGGTCAATGGTAGTGTTTATAGTGTGGCGGCGCATTAATCGATGAAACCTACTCTGGTTATTGTTGGCCGAGCCAATGTGGGCAAATCAACGCTTTTCAACCGCTTGACACGGTCACGCGATGCCTTGGTGGCCGATCAGCCGGGCCTGACGCGGGATCGTCATTACGGCCATGGGCGTTTAGGACGAAAGCCGCATCTGGTCGTGGATACCGGCGGGTTTGAACCGCAAGCCAAAGAAGGCATTGTGCACGAGATGGCGCGTCAAGCCGAGGCGGCCATTGCCGAAGCGGACATGCTGCTGTTTGTCGTCGATGCGCGTGCAGGGCTTACGCCACAGGATATGGTTATAGCGGATTTGCTGCGACGCAGTGGCCGACCTGTCTTGTTGGCCGTCAATAAAGGCGAGGGCATGGATCGCGCCGTTGTCAGCGCTGAATTTTATGAACTGGGGTGTGGTGCGCCCTGCGTGATTTCCGCTGCGCACGGCGATGGTGTGCGCGAGTTGGTGGAGCTGGCGCTGGACGCCTTCCCCGACGAAGCCGATGCGGGCGACCATGCTGCACAAGGCCCTCGAGTTGCCATCGCTGGACGCCCCAACGTGGGCAAA
>JAUSQB010000126.1 GCA_030652715.1 Rugosibacter sp. | reverse complement strand
GAGCGTACTTTGCTCGACCGCCCTGCTGCGCAGGGGCTTTATCAGAGCGTCTTTTGCTCGACCGCCTTGTAGCGCAGTGGCTTCATCAGAGCCGACTTTTACTGCAAGCACCTTGCGCCATCTCGCCAAGATGCGCGGCGTGCTCCCCCAGCACCAAAGCGACCCCTTCCCCGCCACGGTACTGGAGACCGCGCTTGTCGGCCGTCACCCGCATCTGGGGCGCTGGGATTGGGAATCTGAAGCGGATCGCGCCATCGCGCGACAAGCGCTCGCCGCCGTGGGGCTGGAAGATTTTGCCGAGCGCGAAGTGCACACCCTTTCCGGTGGCGAACGGCAACGCCTAGCTGTAGCGCAACTGCTCACCCAGCAGCCACAGCTTTTTCTGCTCGACGAGCCACTCACCCATCTGGACCTCGCGCATCAAGTCGCCGTCATGGAACTGTTCAAAGCCATCACGGCAAATAAAGCGACCGCCACCGCCTGCATCGCCATCCTGCACGACCCCGGCTTTGCCGTGCGCTATTGCGACCACGCCCTGCTGTTGTTTGGCAACGGCGAATGGCTGGCGGGACGAAGCCAGGAAATCATCACCGCAGACAATTTAAGCCGCCTGTACGGCTATCCGCTACGCGAAATTCGTAGTGATAACGACCGCTGGTTTATCCCACGCTGAGGCAACAGCGGCTGTTTCTCTACCTGTACCCCAAATTATCCCGACATCGTAAATCTTCTGCTTGCATGTCGCCTGCGCTTTCAAGTAGACTATCTTTTCGATCTCGGTTCTCTGGTGCGCAGTCTGCGCGCCAGAGTGAAACGGGAAGTCCGGTGTCTTTGAAGAACTGATCTAACCATCAGCCATCCAAACAGTCCGGCGCAGCCCCCGCTGCTGTAAACCTGACAAATCTGCCCCAATGCCACTGTGCGATGCACGGGAAGGCGGGCAGAGGCGAGTGAAGGTGAGCCAGAAGACCGGCCTTGATCGAATGAATGGTATGTACCCCGGGGTGAGGGTGTTGGCCGGTTTTATTTGGCTTGCAGTTTGATACGCAGTTTTGTTTGACCAGATTTGTCTTGCTGTGGCTGAGTGGTGATTTTCCATCGCTCAGTACAACCAGATACCCACGTCAACCAGCACTGTCAACGCACCCCTCGTCATGCCGATATTGTTGTTCATCGCAGAGGAGAAGCATCATGCACATCGAACCGGGTTATGTTTCCGCCACCAAAATCGCCCTGGCCAATATCACCGCCATCAGCATGCTGGGCAGCCAGTCATTACAACTCGTGCGCCAGCCGCAACTCATGGTGCGCACGCTGCTGGCCGCAATTTTCTTCAGCGTTTTCATGCAAATGTTCCACTTGCAGGTGGGGCCGTCCGAGCTGCATTTCGTCGGTGCCATGCCGATCTACCTCACCTTGGGTTTCGTGCCCACGCTGATTGGCTTTGGCCTCGGCCTGTTGCTGCAAGGCCTGCTGTTTAATCCGGCTGACCTCGTGCATCTGAGCATTAACTTCCTTTCCCTGGCCGTTCCCCTCGGCCTGCTGCATGCAACCCTAGGCAAGCGGGTGCAAAAGCTCGACATCAAGACCATCCTCAAGCTTGATGCCGCCTACTACAGCGGCGTGACGCTGATGGTCGGTTTCTGGCTGTCCATCGGCGAAGTCGCCACACCACTTGCCGCCTGGGCTGGCTTCGCCGCCTCCTATATCAGCATCGTTCTGATCGAGCCCGTATTCACCTGGGTGATCGTCAAGGGCTTGGCCCGCTACAAGGACAGCAGTATCCTCCGCTACTGCTTCGACCTGCGCGCGGCCTGAAAGCATGACCGGCAAGGTCTGGTTTGTCGGCGCGGGGCCCGGCGA
>JAUSQB010000159.1 GCA_030652715.1 Rugosibacter sp. | reverse complement strand
TGCCGGGCTGGTTCGGCTTTGGTACCGCCGTGGCAGAATGGAAAGCCAGGCAGGGCGACACCGGCATGCAACTGCTTAGCCGCATGAATCAAGAATGGGGATTTTTTCGCACGCTCTTGTCCAACATGGATATGGTGCTGGCCAAAAGCGATATCGCGATTGCAGAACGCTATTCGCAACTGGTGACGGATAAAGCCTTGCGCCAAGCCATTTTCCCTCGTCTGAAAGCCGAGTGGCAGGCAGCGATTGATGCACTGCTTGAAATTACGCAGACAAACGAATTGCTTGACAGCAACCCGCTATTAAAACGATCTATCCGCAATCGCTTTCCATATATCGATCCACTTAACCATCTGCAAGTCGAACTGCTGCGCCGTTTCCGCGCCGAAAATACCGATGCCGATGAAAAAGTGCAACGCGGCATACACCTCAGCATCAACGGCATCGCCGCCGGCTTACGCAATAGTGGCTGAAAGCGGGTTAATCGTGGATTGCAAGGCTGTGAATATACGGTGGATCAACTCGTCGGCAGGCGTGGCCAAGCGGTCGTTTCAACCCAGCGCTTGATACGGTTGGCATCAACCACGCGGGTCATTTTCCCTACGGAGTCAAGCAGAACAATGATGACAGGTTTGCTGCCAATCCATGCCTGCATTACCAGACAGCGACCCGCCTCATTGATATAACCGGTTTTTGACAGCCCGATGTTCCATGTCGAGTTGTGAACCAGCGCGTTGGTATTGCTGAATTGCTGCGATCGTCCTGCGACATTCACTTCCTCCCCCACAGTTGTCGTGAATTCACGGATCAACGGATACCGGTGTGCTGCATCGACCATTCTGGCCAAATCACGTGGGCTGGAGACATTCGCAGGAGTGAGCCCGGTCGGATCAAAAAACTGCGTATCAGCCAACTCAAGCTCTGCTGCCTTGGCATTCATCGCTGCAAGAAATGCCTTTTGACCACCCGGATAATAACGCGACAAAGCAGAGGCAGCGCGATTCTCGGATGACATCAGCGCCAGACGCAACATCTCTTCTCTTGACAACCGGGTACCTACACCGAGGCGGGAGTGCGTACCCTTTAAGGTATCCACATCTTCTACGCTAATTGTCAGAGTTTCTTGAAGGTCCGGCTGAGCATCCAGGGCCACCATGGCTGTCATCAACTTGGTAATCGACGCAATGGGCAATACCGCATTTGCGTTTTTTTCATATAACACCGCTCCGGTAATCTGATCTTGTACCAGCACCGCACTCGATTGCAAAGCAAGACCCTGCTGACCATCGGTAACATTCGCAGAAATCGACCGTGCCCGTCCAGTCGGGTTCATCGCCTTAACAGACTTTTTAGCCCTCACCTGCTGGTCCTGCTTGCTATGCAGGGTGGCGCGCACAGGTTTCTTTTTATCGGCTGCTTGTGCCACCAGAGGCGTGACACCTATACCAACAACAGATGCTGCCAGCAGCATGAGCAGTGTTTTCTTCATGAAGAATATCCCTTGCCTAGCGATCATAGTTTAATACTAACACCAATCTTCATCCAACTTAATCGGTTACATCTGAAATTTCAAGCAAAGTCTTACTTCTTCTTTAGCGCTTCACCAGTCTCTTGCCCGCCGTCATTGGCTAAAAAATTGATGATCTTTTCCTGCTGCAACAGCGTATCGCGGTAGCCAAGGTCAATCAAGGCGCTAGTGTATGCTCGCTCAAAGAGCAAATAACTAACCAGCGCCCCGCCATTGCGGTTCATGGCACCTATCCCTCGCAACAATATCCGTACTGGCCAAGGCAAGGCCCCAGCGTGGCGCACGGCAATATGGTCCAATCGTTCAGACGGTGAAATCACCAGCACCTCTATCGGGCGAAGCATGGTTCCCTGCTGATGGCGTATCGCCTCGGGTATCAGGGAAATCGTATGATTTATCCGAACCAGCCGTTCAATATCCACGGACAAGCTATCCAGAAAAATACTGGACAACACATGGCCTGCAATCTGCGCCAGCGAAGGATAGGTCGCCGTGCGTGATCGCGCATGCTCCTCATTCAGGCGGCCGGAACCAATCACCAACACCTTATCGGCTCCTAGGTGAATAGCTGAAGAAATAGGTGCAGTTTGGCGCATTGATCCATCCCCAAACCATTCGCGATTCACTTTCACCGCAGGGAAAACAAAGGGTATCGCACTCGACGCCATCAAGTGATCCAGGTCCAGCTTGACATGCGCCCCTACCCGCTGGCTTCTCTGCCAAGGCTCAAGGTCAGGGCGCCCCTGAAAAAATGTCACGCTTTGCCCGCTTGAATAGCCGGAACAGGTAATGCTCACCGAATGTAACGCCTGGCTTTCAATAGCCTGCTCAATCCGGTTCAAGTCCAAACTATAGGTTAACAATTGACGCAGGGGCGAATTGTCAAGCAATGAACGCGGAGCCTGGTGCGTCGCCCAGCCAAACATCAGCGCAGCCAGCCAGCGCACACCTGAACTCGCCACACCCAAAACGTCCGTGCGATACACTTGGTGGGCATGAAAACGCTCCCATACGCGGCACAGATGGTCCACTCCCGCACCAAAATTTTCAGCCCAGGTTGCCATTACTGCGGCATTAATTGCGCCCGCTGAGGTGCCACAAAGTATCTGAAATGGATTACGTCGCGGCTCGGGGAGCAACTCACGTACCGCCTTGAGCACACCCACCTGATACGCTGCCCGCGCACCACCGCCAGTAAGAACCAATGCAATTTTAGGTGGCTGCTTAGTCATTTTTTCGCTTGTCACTTTGGTCAGTTTGGTCACATTGATCAGAATTTTTCACAGTTATCACGTGCGGTGTATTGATGTGTGTTGATGCCTATTCAGAATTTCATTCTAACGCCGTGTCACCAGCGCCGACTTTT
>JAUSQB010000153.1 GCA_030652715.1 Rugosibacter sp. | reverse complement strand
CCACTCGGCCCAGAAGTCGAGCATCACGGGTTTTTTTGTCGTTTGCGCGACGGTTTGCAATTGCGCGTCAAGCTCGGCGAGTGTGCTGATTCTGGTAAAAGTCGGCGCTGGCGTTACGGCGGCTAGTGCGCTAAATGCGTGTGCATCCTGTGTGGCGTTGCGGCGCAAGAAATCCAGGGGTTGCAATGGGTCTTTGCTGCCGCCCAGCACACCCAGCAGCATCGCGATGCCGCCGAGCAGGATGACAACACCCACCCCTTTGCCCAGACGCTGCATGCCGTGCGCATGTACAGGCAAAGGGTCAAGCGCCGACAGAAACACGGCGGGAATAATCAGCAATAACGCCCAGCCCAGCATGGATAGCCAGACAGGCAAGACGGGGGACGCCAGCCACAAGGCGGTGGCGAGCATGAGCACGCCAAAAAACTTTTTCACGCCTTCCATCCACGGCCCTGATTTTGGCAACAAAGAGCGGGAGAAGGTGCCCACCAGCAACAGCGGTGCGCCCATGCCCAGCGCCAGAGAAAACAGCGCCGCACCGCCGAGCAGGGCATCCCCCGTTTGGGCGATGTACAGCAACGCGCCGGCCAATGGGGCGGCCACGCAGGGGCCGACGATTAACGCGGATAACGCCCCCATTAGCGCAATGGCCCAAGGTGATCCGCCCTGCCGGTTGGCGGTATTGGCCAGCCGACTTTGCAAGGCGGAGGGCAGCTGTAATTCGTAAAAGCCGAACATTGAAAATGCCAGTACGACAAAGATCAGCGCAAAGCCCCCCAGCACCCAGCCATTTTGTAACGCGCTGGTGAGCAGCGTGCCGGAAAATCCCGCAGCCACACCGGCTGCTGCATAGGTTGCGGCCATGCCCAGCACATATGCCAAAGACAACATGAAGGCGCGTCCGTGGCTTACCGCATGGCCGTGATTCACAATGATGCCAGACAGAATCGGGATCATCGGAAACACACAGGGCGTGAAGGACAGAAGCAAACCAAAACCAAAAAAGCTGAGCACGATCAGCGACCAGTGACCGCCTTTGAGTAAATGCGTGATGCGCGAGCTTTCATCGCCGGTGGCAGCAGAGCGGGTGGATATGGCAGGCGGCGAGGAGGGCGCGCCAGCAACCCCTTTTGGCAGAGTGATCTGTGCGGTATAGGTTTGCGGCGGATAGCAGATGCCGCCATCCCAGCACCCTTGGGCGGTTGCCTGCAAGGTGACTGTAGCAGGTGCCTCGGTATTCGTCGTGGCGATGATGGGCAAACGAGCCGTGATGCTCTGACGATACACTTCAACCAGACCAAACAGCTCATCCTGCTTCATTTGTCCTGGCGGCAGTTGTGCTGCGCCCAAGTCGCCAGGAGGTTGTTTGGCCACAGCATCCGGTATGAGATGAAAAGAAAACTTGTTGCGGTAGAGGTAATAACCCTCCGCAATCTGCCAGCGGGCTTCCAGCGTGTGCGCATCCAGCGCGCGCGCCGAGAAGATAAACGCTTGTGCGGGCGATAAGGGTTCGGCAGCAAAGCTCACACCATTCAGACCCGTCATCCCGCTTACGCCAAGAAGCGTGAGCAAAAAAAACCGCAGGGCCTGTGTCAGCATGTTCAGCATGTGGTGTCCTCAGGCAGGGTTGCTCGATTGATCCAGGCTAAATAATCCGGCAGACCCTGCTCGATGGGAATGGCGATGATTTCTGGCAGTGCATAGGGATGACGGGCGCGCAGAGCGGCTTCAAGCTGGGCATAGCGCGCCGCCGCAGTTTTGATGATGACAGGTGTTTCGCTGGTTAGTTCAATGCGGTTTTTCCAGCGATAGATGGATTGCGCAGCAGGCAGAATCGTGACGCAGGCAGCCAGATGCTCGGTCACTAATTCAGTTGCCAAGGCTTGCGCGCTGGCGTGATCCGGCAGGGTTGTCAAGACGAGCAATGTTTGAGCTGGGTTTTTGGCAGAATTCATCGGCTTATTCTACCGTTGCTCAAGGTCTTGCAAGTGACCGGATTATGACTGGTCCTGGAGTACGGGTTCGGTGGCTGGATACTTTTCGACGTTCTTGACGATTTTTACTCGTGCAGCGGTGAGCGGGTCGATAGCCAATACATCGGCTAACTGCACGAGATACATCAGGACATCGGCGATTTCTTCGGCCACAGCCGCTTTTTTCTCCGGCGTGAGAGCCAGGCTTTCTTCTGGGGTTGCCCACTGAAAGTGTTCGACAATTTCAGCCGTTTCTTTAATCAGCGCCATGCTCAGGTTTTTTGGTGTGTGAAACGGCTGCCACTGACGTGCGGCAGCAAAGGCGCGAAGCGCGTCACGCAGGCTGGTGAGGTCAGTAATATCAGCGGTCTCAGAGAGATTAGTCATGGCGGACATGGGGTCGGTGAAAAGCAAACCAGGGTAAAGCCAGATAAGGCCACAGCAAGGTAATGAAGTGCGTCAAGCCGTGAAAGTTGAGGAACTGCCCGGGGTTCCAGGTGTTCTGCAAGTTTTCAAGATAGGGGTTAACGGGGGCAAGGTTCACCATTACGCTGGCAGTGAACAAAGCGGTCGCCGCCAGCAGGCGTTGCCAGGTCAGTGGCAGTGCCAGCGCTGCGAGCCACACTAAACCCCCGACCAAAACCCCCAGCAGCGCACCGGGCGTGGCCCAGGCCAGTGCTGTTTTGGGGTGTGTCATCAGGGCGAAGGCGAGGGACTTTGCCGCCAGGCCCACAGCCAGTAACAGCAAGGGAAAAAGTCGGCGCTGGTGAGTCGGCGCAATCAGGCTTGCCATCAATAGCGTAGCGAGCAGGCCGCTGGCGGCAATCAGACTTTCAATGCGCACAAAGCCAGCTGCGCTAAAAGTCAGCGTGCTGGGTAGCGGCAGGAGACTGCGCAGATCGCCTGAGCCAAACAGCAATGTGGCGGGGTCAAATTGAGTCAGCAGCCACAAGCCCATGAGTACCAGCCCCAGCTCGAAACTCTGTCCGTGATCTGGCCAATAGGCGAGCCGCAGGTTGTCGATGCGCTGTCGGCGCCAGAGTACACCGGGCAAAGCGCCCAGCAAAGCGCCACAGGCGTTGCCCGCAAGATCAAGATTGGAGGCCACGCGACTGGGCAGGTAGTTTTGCGTAAACTCCAGCAAAAAGCTTAATAGCGCGGCTGCCAGAACAGCTATCCACCAGGCGTGTTTGGGCACAAATCGGGGCCGTAATGCGCTGGCGAGAAAAAATCCTAATGGAATATAAGCAGCGATATTGATCACCAGGTCAAAGGTCGTGGTGTAGCGCGGCCATCCCGCAAAGACAAAATCGATGGAGGATGCCCCATCGTTTTGCCAGCCGATCAGCGGGTAAAGGCTGGCATAGACAATCAGCACGGCATACCCCAGGCTGAAGTAAAGCAGTAGGGGGGTATGGTGTTTTTTAGTCACGCGCTTTTGTCGGCACATTTAAGCCATGTACGCCATGGGCTGGATGCCTATCCGCGACATGATGGGTTTGCGCAGCCGCGTGATGTCCATGACGCAATGCGTCATGGATGGCGGCATCGTGATGCATGCGTTGCGGTAGCAATGATCCAATGATCATGCCAAGAATGCTGGCGAGCAAACCTGCAAACTGGGCGGGAACCAATGGGTCTGTCGGCCCGAACATGAGTAACGCAAGCCAGGTGGCCAAGCCAAGAAAAATCGCGGTTGCTGCGCCCTGGTTGGTTGCGCGCCGCCAGTAAATACCAGCCACCATGGGCACAAAAGCAGTGACCAGCGTTACCTGGTAGGCATTCTCGACCATTTTGAAAATACTGGCTTCGGAGTTCACTGCATAGAGTGTCACCAGTATCGTAAATATCAGGGTGACAGCGCGCATGGCAAAGAGCAACTTGCGATCGGACATGCCACCAACCAGCGGTTTGAGAATGTTTTCAGTGAATGTGACGGAGGGCGCAAGCAAAGTTGCCGAAGCGCAACTTTTGATTGCTGAGAGCAAGGCACCAAAAAACAGGATTTGTGCGATGAGCGGGGCATGTTCGAGCACCAGTCGGGGCAGAATCATTTGCGGATCCGTCTCCATGAGTTCCGCGACCATCCTGGGGTTGATGAGCGTTGCTGAATAGGCAAGGAATATGGGCACAAAGGCAAACAGAAAATACAAACTGCCGCCCAACACGGCACCCCAGACAGCAATTTTTTCTGTGCGGGAAGATTGCACCCGCTGAAATACATCCTGCTGTGGAATCGAGCCGAACATCATGGTAACCAAGGCGGCGGTGAAGGC
>JAUSQB010000150.1 GCA_030652715.1 Rugosibacter sp. | reverse complement strand
ACAACAAACCGGAAGCGATCACCGCCATAACGTCGGCTGTTCGATCAGCCAATCAAAAAGACCTGAAAGTCATTGCCGTGCCCACACGTTATCCGGCAGGTGGCGCCAAACAGCTGATCCGCGTGCTGACCGGCATCGAAGTGCCGCACGGCAAACGCTCCACCGATTACGGCGTGCAGTGTTTCAACGTCGGTACCGCCTATGCGATTCACGAAGCGATCAATCTCGGACAGCCGCTGATTTCGCGCATCGTCACGGTGGCCGGTAATGTCGCCACGCCGCGCAATTACGAAGTGCTGCTTGGCACATCGATGGAAGCACTGCTCGCCCAAAGCCAGCCTTTGCCTGACACCGACCGCCTGATCATGGGCGGGCCAATGATGGGCGTAACCCTGCCGAGCAAGGATGCGCCAGTGGTCAAAGCCACCAACTGCATTCTGGCCGGGTCAAAAAAACTATTTCCGCCACCGCCGCCAGAAATGCCCTGCATCCGCTGCGGAGAATGCGCCACAGCATGCCCGGCTGATCTGCAACCATTTGAGCTGTACTGGTTCTCGCGCGCAAAAATTTTCGGCAAGGCACAGGAGTATCACCTCTTCGATTGCATTGAATGCGGCTGCTGTTCTTACGTCTGCCCGTCGCACATTCCGCTGGTAGATTACTACCGCTTCGCCAAAAGCGAAATCTGGGCGCACGAAAGCGAAAAAGCAGCGGCCGACCAGGCGCGCGAGCATTATGAGTTTCGCCAACTGCGTGAAGCGCGCGAGCAGCAGGAAAAAGCCGCCCGGTTAGCCGCCAGGACAGCGGCCAGCCGTGCGGCAGCCAGTAACACAACGCCAGCCGTAGAACCCGAAAATGGGCCTGCTACGGATTCCTCACCGAATGCAGCATTGATTGCCGCCGCGCTCGAACGCGCCCGCGCCCAACAAGCGCAACCCAAAAACACAACAAATTTAACGCAGGGACAGCAGGCCGAAATTGCCGCCATCGAAGCTCGCCGTGCCCAAATCCGTGAGCAGGCTCACCCGCATCTCCCCCCGGACGATTAACCTCCTTGCCCCATGAGTAACTCACCCTACCTGCTCAAAGCCACCAGCGTGCAATCCGTCATGTTGCGCGTGCTGCTCGCGCTATTGCCGGGCCTGTCCGCCTATGTCTGGTTTTTTGGCGCGGCCATTGTGGTGCAGATCGTGCTGGCTTCGCTCACCGCGCGTGCCGCCGAAGCGCTGGTGCTTTATCTGCGCGGCAAGCCACTGGCGCTCTTTCTGACTGACGGCTCGGCACTGGTCACCGCCTGGCTGATTGCCTTGTCATTCCCGCCACTCGCCCCGTGGTGGCTGGTGGTACTGGCTACCCTGATTGCCATCATCGTGGCCAAACACCTCTATGGCGGTCTCGGACAAAATCCTTTTAATCCGGCAATGGTCGCTTTCGCCCTGATGATCGTCGCCTACCCGCAATTCATGTCGCGCTGGCCGGGCATAGACGCCATCGACTTTGCAACGCAATGGGACATCATCTTTGGCTTGCATGCAAACCAGGCGCTGGATGCGCTGACCATGGCCACGCCACTTGACGCGCTGCGCACCGCCTTGCACAGCGCCAGCACCACAACCCCCGCCACCGTCGCCAGTGCCTTAGCGAACAATCCGGCCATCGGCCACATTGCCGGTCGCGGCTGGGAATGGATTGCTGCAGGCCATCTTGTTGGCGGCCTGTGGCTGGTGCAGCAACGCATCATCACCTGGCATTTGCCCACGGCCTTTCTCGCTACCCTGCTTCTGCTTGCGGGTTTAGCCAACGCCATCAATCCGAATGAATTCGCCGGGCCCTTGTTCCACCTGTTCGGCGGTGGCGCCATACTCGCGGCTTTTTTCATCGTCACCGACCCCGTGTCTGCCGCCACCACGCCTTACGGAAAACTCATTTTTGCGGTCGGCGTGGGCCTGCTTACCTGGGTTATCCGCAGCTTTGGCGCGTATCCGGATGGCATTGCATTTGCCGTGCTGCTGATGAACATAGCTGTACCGCTGATAGACATGACCACCCAGCCACGCATATTTGGACATAAGCGCGGCCACAAGAAAACCGGAAAGAACCACCATGAGTGAGCTTCCCGAAACCTCAACGAGCACACCGCCACAGCGCAGCACCGTGCACATCGCGCTGCGCACCGCAGCGATTCTGCTCGTTTTTTCGCTTGTCTTTACCGCATTTATGGCCAGCTTCTATTACCTCACGGAACCGCACAGACTGGCTAGCGAACAAACCGAAAAAATGCGCCTGATCGACGTGGTGCTAGCACCGTCCAGAGACGGACTCAAGACTTTTTACAACAATACCCTGCTGGATGACGCCATCATCCTGCCGCCGATCAACGCGTTGGGAACCAGCGAAAATACCCGCTTGTATCGCGCACGCAAAAACGGGCAGCCCGCGGCGCTGGTTGTCGAAGCTATCGCGCCGGATGGCTATTCCGGCAAGATCGGTCTGCTGCTGGCGGTATCCACTGAAGGACAGCTCCTCGCCCTGCGCGTAACGCAACACAAGGAAACACCGGGGCTGGGCGACTATATCGACCCGAAAAAAGATCGCAACAAAGTGCGACCGTGGATCACACAGTTCTCTGGCACCGGCTTTGACCGCATACCGCCTGAGCAATGGCGGGTGAAAAAAGATGGCGGTCACTTTGATCAGATGGCCGGTGCTACCATTTCGGCACGCGCTGTCACCAATGCCAGCGGCCGTGCCCTGGCCTGGGTAAACGAGCATCGCGAAAAGCTGTTTGCCCTGCCCGCAAACACACTTTATAAGGAATAAGCCATGAGCGCTCTAAATAACCTAAGCGACATTGCCAGGAATGGCGTCTGGAAACAAAACCCGCTGCTGGTGCAATTGCTCGGTCTGTGCCCGCTCCTGGCCATCAGCACCACGCTGGTCAATGCCGTGAGTTTGGGGCTGGCCACCATCCTCGTCATGCTGCTGGCCAATTTCGCCATTGCCGGCCTGCGCGCCTTGATCCCGTATGAAATTCGCATCCCCGTATTCGTGCTTATCATCGCCGCGCTCGTCACCGTGGTCGATTTATCCTTCAATGCTTTTTTGCACGACCTGTATCTCGTGCTCGGCATTTTCATCCCGCTGATTGTCACTAACTGCATCGTGCTGGCACGCGTTGAAGCCTTCGCCGCCAAAAACGGGCTGGCCGCATCTACGCTGGATGGCGTGATGATGGGCGCAGGCTTTTTGTGGGTTATCGCGCTGATCGGCGGCTTGCGTGAGCTCATTGGTCAGGGCACCTTGTTCTCCGGCATCGAAATGGTCTTCCCTTCGCTCTCCGGCATGCAAGTGCTGTCCGCGGACTACCCCGGCTTTCTGATCATGCTGCTGCCGCCAGGCGCATTCTTTACGCTCGGCCTGTTAATCGCAGGCCGCAACTGGATCGAGACACGCGCCAATCAGCGGCTGTTGGATCAGCGCAAACACAATGACAAACCCGCTGAAAAAACAGCGCCTGCCACCGCATGACGCCAGCCAAGGTTTACGAATTTTTCACTCGTCTAGCGGCGATTGACCCTGCGCCAAAAACCGAGCTGAACTACGCCACGCCCTACCAGTTGCTGGTCGCCGTCGTACTTTCCGCACAAGCCACGGACAAAGGCGTCAACCGCGCCACCGGGCCATTGTTCCAAGCCTGCCCAACGCCACAGGCGATGGCCGCGCTCAGTGTCGAGCAAATTGCCGATTACATCCAGACCATTGGCCTGTATCGCACCAAGGCGAAAAATGTCGCCACGCTCACCCAACTACTGATCGAACGCCATAACGGCGAAGTGCCGCATGATCGCGCCGCACTGGAAGCCTTGCCCGGCGTCGGGCGAAAAACGGCGAATGTGGTGCTCAACATCGTGTTCGGTGAACCGACCATTGCCGTCGACACACATATTTTTCGCGTGGGCAACCGCACGGGTCTGGCGCCCGGCAAAACGCCCGAAGCCGTTGAGCAAAAACTGATGAAAGCCGTGCCCAAGGAATTTCGTCTGCATGCGCACCATTGGTTAATTCTGCATGGACGCTACACCTGCCGCGCACGCACGCCGGATTGCCCACAATGCATTGTGCGCGACCTGTGCGCCTATAAAGAAAAAACACCAGACAAAACTTAGGGAAACTTCATGTACAACCCCAGCCGCGACCAAGCGCGACAATTCCTGATCAGTGCCTGGCACAAGCGCCGCCAAACAACGCCCGCCACACCCCTGGAAACCCTGGCAGCCGATTTAGTCGTCATGCATCCAGAATATCATGCGCTGTTAGAAGCCAATGACGCGCTGACCCGCGAATGGACGCCCGAGGACGGCGAGACCAATCCGTTTTTGCATTTGTCATTACATCTGGCGATTGAAGAACAACTGTCCATCAATCAGCCTGTCGGTATTACCCCGCTGTTCAATCAACTCCTCGCCCACCATGGCGACCGGCACACCGCGCTGCACGTTGTGCTCGATTGCCTGGGTGAAACCATGTGGCGCGCCCAGCGCGATGCCCAACCGCTGGATAGCAGCGCCTACCTGGATTGCCTGCGCCGCGCCGTAGGGTAACTATGCGATTTGAAGGAAAACTCAAGTCGTGGCATGACGATCGTGGATTTGGATTTATTGAACCAACGTTGGGTGGACAAGAGATTTTCGTCCATATCAAGTCATTTCCTCCCGGAACCAAACGTCCCTCCGTTGGGCAAGTGATTACCTTTGAAGTGGCTCTTAATTCACAGGGCAAAAAACAAGCCATCAATAGCCAATATCCAGTAAAGCAACGCAAGGCTCGTGCTCCCTGACAAGAATCGTCCGCACCGTGGACAAGGGTGAGACTGGCCGCCATCCCTGCATTTATTATGCTTTACAGCTTTGTTGTTCTAAGCTGGCAATTCAAACCCCTGGTGGCCTTATCTTATGTTGTAGCCAGCCTTATCACCTTCATGATGTACGCCTTCGATAAATCAGCAGCCATCAAGGGGCAATGGCGCACACCTGAATCCACACTGCACCTGCTCTCACTTGCCTGCGGCTGGCCAGGTGCATTATTGGCTCAACAGCTACTGCGCCACAAAACCACCAAACCCGGCTTTATTGTCAATTTCTGGTTCACCGTAGTATGCAATGTGACTGCATTCACCTTACTTCATTCGCCGATCGTAAACTTTGTCAAAATCTGAAGTTAAAAAATCTGCCCTTGATCAGCTTTCCTTTCGCCTATAAAAGTCGGCGCTGGTGATACGGCGCGAAGGCAGTACCCTTGGGGTGCGGTGCGAATTCGCCAATGAGTCCCCTTGTCTGGGATAATCCAATCACTTCATTCTAACTATCGAGACTTGCCATGCGCTTTGAAGGAACCGACAATTACGTTGCCACACCCGATTTGATGCTGGCCGTGAATGCGGCGATTACCTTGCAGCGGCCGCAGCTGATCAAGGGCGAACCCGGCACGGGCAAGACGCTGCTGGCCGAAGAAGTCGCGCGTGCGCTAAATCTGCCGTTATTGCAATGGCATATCAAATCCACCACCAAGGCGCAACAGGGGCTGTATGAATACGATGCGGTGTCGCGTCTGCGCGATTCGCAATTGGGGGATGAGAAGGTCAAGGATATTGCCAATTACATCGTCAAGGGCGTGCTGTGGCAGGCATTCGAACGGACCACGCCGGGGGTGATTTTGATTGATGAAATCGACAAGGCGGATATCGAGTTCCCCAACGACTTGCTGCGTGAGCTCGATCGCATGGAGTTTCATGTGTATGAAACGCGGCAAA
>JAUSQB010000005.1 GCA_030652715.1 Rugosibacter sp. | reverse complement strand
TTCGTTTCAGTTAATTTAACAAAGGGCCGCCCCTTATATAAACTACCATTAACGACCTTAACAACGGCCCGACGCCCAGGTGACGTAGGCTTAACTTTTACGAGAGACATTAAACGCCCCCCCCTTCAGTAAAATTAATTTCCTGCCCCGGCCTCAAACAGACAAAAGCCTTCCTTTGATCATTGCGTCGCCCAATATTTTTCCCGGTGCGCTTTACTTTACCCTTCAGATTACTAACCTGCACCGACTCGACTTCCACCTTAAAAAGAAGCTCTACTGCAGCCTTAATCTCGGGCTTTGTTGCATCAGGCAAAACAATAAAGACAACCTGTGCATTCTTATCCGCAATATCAGTTGCTTTCTCAGAAATCTGAGGAGAAACCAAAACCTGCAACAAGCGTTCCTGACTATAGTTCAAGCTCATGCCAGCATCTCCTCTATCTTGACGACCGCAGCTTTTGTTAAAAGCACTTTAGAAAATCTGACAAGTGAAACAGGATCCGCCTGATGCACTTCAAGAACCAGAATTCCAGGAAGATTTCGCGCTGCCAAGCTTAGATTGGCGTTCGGAGCATCAATTATGACGAGTACAGACCCACCAAAACCCAAGGCCTTTAACTTACCCGCAACCAAACGCGTCTTAGGCGCTTCCACAGTAAAATCATCAACAACAACCAGCCTATCTTCACGCGCCAACTGGGAAAATATTGACGCCATTCCAGCCCGATGCATTTTTCTATTTATCTTTTGCGTAAAATTCTCATTTGGAGAATTCGGGAAAATCCGACCACCGCCACGCCACAAAGGAGACGAAGTCATACCGGCACGAGCACGACCAGTACCTTTTTGCTTAAAAGGCTTTTTGGTACTATGATGAACTTCTTCCCGATCTTTCTGCTTTCGGTTACCAGATCGCGCATTCGCCTGATAAGCAACTACCACTTGATGAATCAGCGCCTCATTAAACTCCTTACCAAAAACCGAGTCCTGAGCCGATAAAGAAGGGCACTGCCGCCCTTGAGCATCAATCAACTTTAGATCCATGACTATGCCCCGACTTTCATTTTCGCCTTCACCGCAGGCAGGACAACCACCTCACCACCCCTGGAACCAGGAACAGCACCCTTAACCACGAGCAACTGCCGCGCTTCATCCACACGAATAATTAGTAGATTTTGAACTGTCTTCGCATCATCACCCAAATGCCCAGCCATTCTCTTCCCAGGAAAAACCCGACCCGGATCCTGCGCCATACCAATGGAACCAGCAGAGTTATGTGACAATGAGTTACCATGGGACGCCCGATTGGAAGAAAAGTTATGGCGCTTAATTGCACCTGCATAACCCTTACCAATCGAAGTACCACTAATATCGACCAACTGCCCTACCGAAAACACCACCTCAGCAGCAACAACATCACCTGACTTTAAACCAGCCAACTGATCGAGAGACACCCTAAATTCACGCAAGACACTGCCCGCCTCGACACCAGCCTTAGAAAAATGACCGGCTGCAGCCTTATTCACCCGACTCGCACGGCGCTCTCCATAAGCAACCTGCACAGCCGAATAACCATCCGAGTCTTCCGTTTTAACTTGCGTTACCCGATTATTTGACACATCAAGTACAGTTACAGGGATAGAACTTCCATCCTCTGCAAATACACGTGTCATGCCAACCTTGCGCCCGACAAGGCCTAAACTCATTTTATTCTCCTAAACTCCAGCTACGATTGGCTGGGCCTGCTTACCTTAAAATACCAAAGTACCACCACCACATCACCTTACACACACCTCATGCACTACTGAAGCTTGATCTCCACATCCACGCCAGCCGGAAGATCCAGCTTCATCAGCGCATCCACAGTCTTATCCGTAGGATCAATAATATCCATCAACCGAAGGTGGGTACGAATCTCAAACTGGTCACGCGATGCTTTATTTACATGCGGGGAGCGCAGAATATCAAAGCGCTCAATACGAGTCGGCAAAGGTACCGGACCACTTACAACAGCTCCCGTCCGCTTTGCAGTCTCCACAATCTCTAGCGCGGATTGATCAATAAGCCGATAATCGAACGCCTTGAGACGAATGCGAATCTTTTGATTTTGCATACAAATTCCTTAACTTAAAGAGCAATAGTGATACAGGTAATCGACCATTATATCGCCAACTAACTCAACCTGCAAGACTATTACTCAATAACCTTAGCCACCACACCGGCACCGACGGTACGACCACCTTCGCGGATCGCGAAGCGCAGACCTTCTTCCATCGCAATCGGCGCGATGAGCTTG
>JAUSQB010000145.1 GCA_030652715.1 Rugosibacter sp. | reverse complement strand
TCACTGACGCAACCCCAATCACCCCCCCCCCTCCGTGGGAAGAAGGTCGGGAGGAAGGCCAACTCATTGCCGCCGACAATCGCCGCCCTTCGGTGGCGATTGTCGGCGGTGGCCCCACCGGCATGGCACTCGCCTTAGCCTTGCATCACCATGGCATCGTCGCAGAAATTTTCGAGGCGCGCACTCGCGCAGAAGTGCGCCAAGATACCCGCGTGCTGGCATTATCTGACGGTTCGCGGCAAATTCTTGAGTGGCTGGGTGCTTGGCCGCAACATGCCGCCACGTCGATTCAACGCATCCACATATCCCACCGTGGCGTGCTGGGGCGCACACTTCTGCGTGCCAGCGAAATGGATGTTCAATCACTGGGCTGGGTATTACCCGCAGAGCAATTAATCACCACGCTTGAGACTGCAATAAATCATGCCGGTATTATTTATCACGAGCAGAAAAAAGTCGGCACCCCAAGGGGACTTTCCAGAGACGGACTCAAGCCTGCGGGGCGCACTGGCAAGACGGCAGATTTCGCGCTCACCGCCTGGGCGGAAGGCACAGTGCATGACACTGGCCCAGTGCATGACATCACTACCCACGATTACGCGCAGCACGCCGTGCTATGCCAAGCACATACCGCAGAGCCGCACCATCACATCGCGTGGGAACGATTCACCGAGGAAGGGCCGGTGGCTTTGCTGCCGTTGGGTCATGCCTACGCCGTGGTACTTACCTGCGCAGCGGCAGACGCCGCACGAATTACCGCGCTGAGTGACACTGATTTTCTCGTCTTGCTGCAACAGCGTTTTGGTACCCGGCATCGATTTACCTCTGTCACCCCGCGCGAAAATTTCCTGCTGGGCTTGCGTTACCGGCAGCAGATAGTAGGTGAGCATCAAGTCTGGCTGGGCAATGCCGCACAAACCCTGCACCCCGTTGCCGGGCAGGGGTTTAATCTGGCCTTGCGCGACGTGTGGGAACTCGCGCGCACACTGCACCACGCACCCGACCCAGGCAGCGCCGACCGGCTCGCCACCTACGCCAGGCACCGCCAGCTCGATCGGCGTGGCGCCATTGCTTTCACCCATGCGTTAATCAATATTTTTGACTCCGCCTTCCCGCCGGTGCGCCACGCACGCGGCGCGGGTCTGCTGGCACTGGACTTGTTGCCACCGCTGAAAAACCTTGTGGCGCGGCGCATGATCTTCGGCGCTCGCGCCTGGTAACACACCCTTGCATCCTAGCGTAGCAGCTCTGCTTGCCAGCCTGCCGGAATAGGCAGGATAACCGCTCAAACCCGGAACAGGCGCACGGTTTTAGTGAGCTACCGTAACAGCAGGGTCGGAATCGTCGACGAGCGCAGCAGGTCAGCAGTCTTGCTGCCGAAAAACAGCGCCCGCATAGGGGAGTGCGCATAGGCCCCCATAATCAGCAAGTCAATGGATTGCTCGCGCACCGCCTTGGCGATAATGCTTTCTGCATCCCCGGGGATAATCGTAGCCTGCACCTCAAAGCCAGCGGCTGCCAGCGTAGCCCTGGCCCATTCAATCTGCCGTGGCGCATCATGGCTTTCCTTGCCGGACATGAGCAAATGGATGGGCAGGCCGCGCAGCAGGGGGCTGGTCGCCACCAGTTCAACGCCGCGCCGGGTGACACTGCCGCCATCGAAGGCAATCATCACGCGCTGGGGTTCCCTGAAGGCTTCGGTCACTGCCAGGATGGGTTTGTGCAATGCCCGCACGATGCGCTCCACGTTACGACCGATGTCGCGCTGGGTCATTTCTGCGGATTCCCCGCGCCGACCGAGGACAAGAAAACGTACGCCGCTTGCCTGCTCGACCAAGGTTTCTTCCAGCTCGCCGTGGCGTTGCCGGATATCGACTGATTCTGTCCCCGCAACGATGGCGCGTTCACGCAGGCGGTTCAGAAAAATGCGGCCTTGCTCGCGGATGGTCTTGGTATGGGCTTCGTCTTCCAAAGAGAGCTGGTTCATCAGGTTCTCCTGGCTGTTGATGCCAATCGCTCCGCTATGATCGTTGCCAGAACCGATTTCCGGGTGGCGGTCGATGACATGCAGGAATTCAAGCGGCGCGTCCAGGCGACGGGCAGCCCAAGCCGCATAATCGGCCACATAATCGGCAAAGCGGGATTGATCCACACAGGCCAGCACTTTATTATCATTTTTCATCGTCTGTCCCCTCTCCTCAATGGCCTGTCAGCATGTCTTCGGCACCGTCCTTATCATGCACGGCAAATTTATCCACCATGGTGGCGCTGGCTTCGTCCAGGCCAATGACCTCAACCTCGGTCGCTTCGCGGCGGAATTTGATGACCACCTTGTCCAGCGCGCTGACCGCCGTGATGTCCCAAAAGTGGGCGCGGCTCACATCGATGCGAACTTTCTCGATCACTTCCTTGTAATCAAAAGCATTGACGAAACGTTCGGCCGAGGCAAAGAACACTTGCCCGGTGACGTGATAGGTGCGCATGCGGCCTTCGTCGCCGATCATCGATTTGATGCGCAGGATTTGTCCCACCTTGTGGGCGAAGAAGAAACCCGACAACAGCACGCCAGCCAGTACGCCTTGGGCCAAATCATGCGTGGCGACAACGACGATGACGGTGGCCAGCATCACCACGCTGGAGCTTTTCGGGTGTTCGCGCAGGTTGCGGATCGAAGCCCAGTTGAAGGTGCCGATGGAGACCATGATCA
>JAUSQB010000143.1 GCA_030652715.1 Rugosibacter sp. | reverse complement strand
ATCGACTGCCACATCGGCTCACAACTGCTCGACCCCGCGCCTGCAGCCGAAGCCATTGACAAGGTACTCGCGCTGGCAGATCGACTCGCGGCAGAAAATATTCCGCTAACGCATATCGATATCGGCGGCGGCATGGGGATTCAATACCACCCGGATGAACCTGCGCCTACTGTCGCCAACTATCTCGCCCCAATGCTGGCAAAACTGTCTGGCCGACACGAGCACCTGATATTGGAACCTGGCCGCTCGCTGGTTGGCAATGCAGGTTTGCTGCTAACTCAAGTGATGGTCTTAAAACCAGGCGCAGAAAAAAACTTTGCTATTGTCGATGCGGCGATGAACGACTTGATGCGTCCCGCACTATATGACGCCTTTCATGAGATTGAAAAAGTCGGCGCTAATAAAATCCCTGCGGAAACCCCTGCGCTACAAGGCGGTCGATCAGGAAATGCTTTGATGAAGCCGCTGCGGATCCTCGACGTAGCGGATGGCAATGCGGCGAAGAACGCTGAACAACGCTGGGAAATCGTCGGCCCGGTTTGCGAATCGGGTGACTTTCTCGGCCATGACCGCGTACTGGCGTTGGCCGAAGGTGACCTGCTGGCGATTCTCTCCGCCGGTGCCTATGGCATGGCGATGGCCTCGAACTACAACACGCGGCCGCGCGCCGCCGAAGTCATGGTCGATGGCAATCAGGTACATCTGATCCGCCGCCGTGAAACCGTGGCGGAATTATCCGCGCTGGAGTCTATGCTGCCCGCAGGCTAAAGTACATAGCGCGCCAAATCCTCGCTTTTTGCCAATTCGCCCAGTCGCGCATCGACATAGGCCGCATCGATACTAATGACCGCAGCACCCGGCTTGCCCGTATCGAAAGAAACATCCTCGAGCAGTTTTTCCATCACGGTGTACAGCCGTCGCGCGCCGATATTCTCGGTTTTTTCATTCACCTGAAAGGCGATCTCGGCCAGACGCTGAATACCATCAGTGGCGAATTCCAATTGCACGCCTTCAGTCGCCAGCAACGCCTGATACTGGCGCGTCAGGCACGCGTCGGTTTGCACCAGAATGCGCTGAAAATCATCCACCGACAGCGAGTCCAGTTCCACACGAATCGGAAAGCGGCCTTGCAGTTCGGGAATCAAATCCGAGGGCTTGGACAAATGAAACGCACCGCTGGCAATGAATAAAATGTGATCGGTCTTGATCATGCCGTACTTGGTAGACACGGTTGTGCCTTCTACCAAAGGCAGCAAGTCGCGCTGTACGCCCTGCCGCGAGACATCCGCCCCGTGTGCTTCCGAGCGGGTGGCAATCTTGTCGATCTCATCCAGAAAAACGATACCGTTTTGCTCGACATTGCGCAATGCCTCGATTTTCACTTCCTCATCGTTGATAAAACGCGCGGCCTCTTCGTCTGCCAGCACCTTGAGCGCCTCGCGAATCTTCATCTTGCGCGCCTGCTTTTTACCGCTGCCAAGATTCTGGAACATGCCCTGAATCTGCTGCGTCAAATCTTCCATCCCCGGCGGCGCAAAAATCTCCATGCTCGATGCGGTCTGAGTGACATCAATTTCAATCTCCTTGTCATCCAGTTCGCCTTCGCGCAGCTTCTTCCTGAACTTCTGACGCGTGCTCCCCGACTCGTGCGCGCCTTCACCCGCCGACTCGCCAGCACCGACTCTTGCAGTTGGCAGCAAAACATTCAGC
>JAUSQB010000120.1 GCA_030652715.1 Rugosibacter sp. | reverse complement strand
GAACTGAAACAGCATGCCCATACGCCGACGCAGTGCGTACATCTGCTTAGCATCAAGCTCATGCACCACCTGACCCGCCACTTTTACAGCACCAGATGTCGGCTTGAGCTGACCACCAATCAGACGGAGCGTGGTTGTTTTGCCACAACCTGAACTGCCCATTATCGCAACAACCTTACCGCGAGGAATCGTGATGTTAATTCCGCTTAATATAGCGCGCGTATCGTAAGAGAAGCTGAGATCCCGAATTTCAACCAAGGGTTCTTCTGACATATGAGAAAGAAATAAAAACATGAGTCCAGACAATTTAGAGCGCGTCATTGTAACAGAATCATTCTCTCGATTCAGGGCGCCAAGACCAAGAAAAAATGGAGGAAATACCGTTCACACAGAGCTTTGACCCCTTTGTCTTTAGCCTATGATGTCCATCATTGAATCAATTGGACATCCTGTGAATACGCCACAAAACCAAGCTGTCGTGTTGATTGTTGCTGACGATCCGCTCATCAATGACACCTTGGGTTGCTTCCTGAGCCGCAATTACACAGTTCTGACCGCAACCCGGCGCAAGGAAGCCATCAACCTGTTACGGCAGGCAGAAACAACTCCCGTTGCGGCATTGATAGGCCTCAGCCTCCCCCCTGCGCCCCATACCCCGAATGAAGAGTTCGCCTTGATCGCCGCGATTCTTGCGCATTCCCCTCACATTCGGATTATCGCCCTTTCCGATCAAAACGAAGAGGCCAACGCACGCCATGCGCGTGCCTTGGGTGCCACAGAGTTCGTCTCCAAACCGGCAAGCCCGGAGGATATTCTCAAGCTGATTCAGCACGTTCTGACGTTCAATGACAACGCCAGCCAAATAGACGATGAACTTGTGGGAAATAGCGCCGTCATGCAAAACCTGCGCGCACAAATCAAGCAATTCGCCCCCTCGCCTTTCCCCGTATTGATTGAGGGCGAATCAGGCAGCGGCAAAGAACTGGTGGCCTCAGGCTTGCACCGGTATGCAAAGCGCGCCAATGAACCCTACCTGACCTTGAATTGCGCCGCTATCTCTCCTGACCTGATGGAAGCCACCCTGTTCGGGCATGACAAAGAGGCTTTTACCGGCGCAACCATTGCTCGCGCAGGCTACCTTGAGGAAGCCGCAGGAGGCACCCTGTTTCTGGATGAAATCGGCGAACTGCCGCTTGAGTTGCAACCTAAATTATTACGTGCGCTGGAAAACAATGAGTTTCAGCGTATTGGCGAAACGCAATCCCGCCACACTGCCGCACGCATCGTTGCCGCCACGAATCGTGATTTAAAAAAAGAAGTTCGCGAGGGACGATTTCGCGCTGATTTATATCACCGGCTTTCGGTGTTCACCATCAATGTTCCGCCCGTACGCGAACTGGGCGCTGATCGATTGCAGCTGTTTGAGCACTTTCGAGCACTGTATAGCGCGCAAACAGGCTTCCCCGCCTTTCAACTGAATCAAACAACCACCGATCGCCTGTTGGCTTATCCATTTCCTGGCAACGTGCGTGAGTTACGCAATATGGTGATTCGTCTCATCACTAAACATGCAGGCAAAACCCTGACACTTCGTGAGTTCGAAGCCGAGCTGGATATTGCTGACGCAGCGAGTGTTACTGCCGTATCGCCAGCGCCGACTTTTGCCACCAGCGCCGAGCTGGTCACCTATGCACTGCGTGAATTGGAAACACAACATGAGTTCAGCCTGGATGCCACTCTAAGACACTGGGAAGAGGCCTACATTGAAGCCGCCCGCCAATTAGCGCACGACAATCTGAGCCAGGTCGCTCGCCTTTTAGGCATTAACCGAACGACGCTCTATAACCGCATCGACGCGCTCGGCCGCGCCAAGCGCCCGCCGTCCCAGTAGCGACAGGAGATTTAGCCCGCTCATGTATTTGGAACATTTCGGTCTCACCGAGCCCCCTTTCCGCATCACACCGCACACGGATTTTTTCTTTGATGGCGCGAATCGCGGCGCCACGCTGGATGCCCTGTTATACGCCATCACCCACGACGAAGGTATCGTTAAAGTCAGCGGTGAAGTCGGTAGCGGTAAAACCATGCTGTGCCGAGTGCTGATGGAGCGTCTGCCGGACAACGTCACACTCATTTACCTGGCCAATCCTTCGCTGTCGCGCGAGGATATTCTTTATGCCATTGCCGATGAACTTCGCCTTTCGCTACCAGACAACGCCAGGGTGTCTCTCGTCTTGCGCACCCTGCAAGACCACCTGATCACCTCCTTTGGCGAAGGCCGCCGGGTAGTCGTGCTTATCGACGAGGCCCATGCCATGCCGACAGAAACGCTGGAAGAGATTCGACTCTTGTCCAACCTCGAAGCCAATCGCCACAAGCTGCTCCAGCTCGTGCTCTTTGGCCAGCCGGAGCTGAACGATATTTTGGCCCGCCCTGACATGCGTCAACTCAAAGAGCGCATTACCCACAACTTCGGGCTGGAACCTCTGGTGCATGGCGACATCACCAGCTATCTTGATTTTCGCATGCGCGCCGCAGGCTATCGCGGCCCCAGCGTCTTCACGCCTGCGGCGCTAAAAATGATCGCGCGCACCTCGCATGGCCTCACGCGTCGCCTCAACATTCTCGCCGATAAAGCCTTGCTCGCCGCCTATGCCACTAGCAGCCACCAGATTGGCTCCAAAGAAGCCAGTGCAGCGATTCTTGATAGCGAGTTCAGCCAGGCCACCTATGTTGACAAAAAGTCCCACAAAAAACTGACTCGCATGATCGCTCTCGCTTGTGCTGCCATTGTTGCCGCCATGGCACTGGTGGCAATCACCTGGCTGATCGCCACCGCCCGGCACCCCGTCGTGCGTGCGGCTGAACCTGCTTCGCCCCCAGTGCAACTTGCCAGCTCAGCCAATCTTGCCGGGACAAGTATCTATGGCGACTACCCGACGCGCAACGCAGCTACAACAGCGATCAACCCACTGCACAGCACATTAAAAAAACCAGACTCTATACGCACCAAGTGACGCGCATAGGGCAATAACGATACGAAAATTTAATATTTACCCATTAAAATCATTAAGTTAAAAAAATAACATCATCCGTTATGTTAATATCAAATCATTACCGATTGATTGAACAGTCACCCTGGAGAATCCATTGCGCCCACATTTAAAATCAGCGCTCTTAACCATATGCTTGGCCAGTCTTGTCTTTTTGACAGCCTGTAGCAGCATGCAACCCCCAGTGGTTTCCAACGGGCACCTCCACGCTGAAAACATTCCGTCAGCCGCTGCCTCACGCGACATACCGACACCCGTTGCGGCTACTATCACTCTGCCCCGCCCGCAGGCCACAGCAAAAACAGAGAGTTACTCGGTTTCAGTGCGCAACATTCCGGTGCAGGATTTACTCTTTGCCCTGTCGCGCGACGCCAAAATCAACGTGGATGTGCACCCCGGCATCAATGGTGTCGTCACCATCAATGCCATCGACCAAACCTTGCAGCAAATTCTCACTCGCCTGACTAAGCAAGTTGATATGCGCTGGGAACTCGATGGGCCAAATCTTATTGTCATGCCGGACTCACCCTTTCTGCACACATACAAGGTCGATTACGTGAATATGTCGCGCGATGTCAGCAGTTCGGTCTCCATCAACACGCAGATTGCTTCAACAAGCTCCGGTGCAAACACGAGTACAGCAAGCGGCAGCGGGAACAATTCGACCACCACAGTCACCAGCAAAGCACAAAACAATTTCTGGGTGTCTGTCGAGAAGAATATCAAGGATATTCTGCATGAAACGGACAAAATTCTGCCTGAAGGCTCCAGCGAAACCATCATCGAACGCAACGACCAGCAAGCCACGACAGGTACCGGGGCACAATCATCAACTGCGGGCAAAGGGAGTGCTGCCACCTCGCTGGCGGGCAGCCCGAATCCCGCCAGCCTGCAAGAACAAGGCACGACAACCGTTAAGCGCACCACCTTTCGTGAAGCGGCATCTGTCATTGCCAACCCCGAAGCAGGTGTGATCGTTGTTCGCGCGACATCTCGTCAACACGAAAAAATCCAGGACTACATCAATCAAGTCACCCGCAACACCGGCCGCCAGGTCATTATTGAGGCGACCATTGCTGAGGTGACACTGAATAATAACTACAAACAGGGCATTAACTGGCAAAGCCTGCGCTCGCTGCGATCCCCTGGAACAGCAGGATTCTCATTGGCGCAATCGCCAACCGGCCTGACCGGCGGTACTGTGCCGGATCCTTTCGCCGCACCGGGCGCTTCGTTTTTATTGAACTACGTGGCACCGGGCCTGGGCATTTCATCCACGCTCACGTTGCTGGAAACCTTTGGTAATGTCAAAGTATTGTCGAGCCCAAAAATCAGCGTGCTTAATAATCAGACGGCCATGCTTAAAGTAGTCGATAACGTTGTCTATTTTGAAGTCAAATCAGATTCCACGATCGGTCAGGTAACTACTCAAAAATCATTCACCACAACTGCCAAATCCATCGCCGTTGGCCTGGTCATGAATGTCACACCACAAATTAGCGAAACGAACATGATCACCCTGAATGTTCGTCCGACCATATCAAGAGTCACCGGTTTTAAAACTGATCCGAATCCGGATATTCCTGCTGCCATACCCAATCGCGTTCCTGAAATACAAACCCGCGAAATGGAATCCGTACTACGCCTGACTGATGGTGAAATCGCTGTCATGGGTGGCCTGATGGAAGATAAAATAAATTACAACACCGATGCCGTTCCCGGGCTAGGCGGCTTGCCCGGCATTGGCAATTTCTTCCGCAATCGTGACGACACCACCACTAAAACCGAGCTGGTTATTTTTCTGAAACCAACGATCATCCGCGAAGCCAGTCTGAATGGCGACTATCGCGGGTTTCGCCAACAGCTTCCCGATCAGGATTTTTTCACCAAAAACCCCGGACCTGATCAAAAAATAATCGAAACCTCAAGGACACATGCACCATGAGCCTCCTCATGGATGCCCTCAAGAAAGCCGAATTGGCCAAACGCCAAGGACGCAATGAAAACGACCTTAGTAGTAACCGTCGGGTAACAGAAAATTCCCTTGGCGGCCTGGCCCTGGAACCGCTTATTTCGCCGGCAACATCTGTATCCCTGCCGATAGCCGATGCATCACCGACGAATGCAGCCACCCCATCCACCACGTTCACTGCGCCCGCCGATTCCTTGCCTCATCTGCCTTCCCACCTTGAGTCGCTCGACGATGCATTTCTTGCTGAAATGAAAACTACCCCTCGGCATGCACCTTCGGTTTCTGCCCGGGCCGCACCAGCCTCCCCGAAACTGCCCCCCCAGCCAGCCACGTCGTCCCCTGTCGCACCACAATCCGCAGTCAGCAAAGAACACTCCTCCGCGCAAAATCTATTCACGGCAAAACAACCCTTGCCGGGCAGACACAGTAAAAATTTCGCTCCATTACTGGGCGGAGCAACCGCTCTGGCAGTCACCATCATCGGGGTTTACTTTTGGTGGCAGCTACAGCCCCACTCGCCGACACCGGTCACTCCGCTGCCATATGAAATACAGCAAACAAACCTGGCGACAGCCTCTACTGCGACTACGACTGCCGTACCGCCAGCGCCGACTTTTCCTGCATCAACCTCGCCCGCGACAAACCAGGCAGCGGTCGCACCAGTACCATTGATAGCAAATGCAACAGCCACTAACGGCCAGGGCGACAATGACAACGCTGAAGATAGCGTAGCCGAAAAACCGAAAAGCCGTTCCCGATCATTGCGTCAATCCCCCCCCAACTCCAGATCAGTAGATGACGCAAATGACTCCATCTATCTGACCAAGGCACCTCAGAAAGTGGCCCCGTCCTTGCTGCGTGGCTTTGATGCATTCAACCGAGGGGATCTTGCCAGCGCCCATACCGAATATACCCGCGCCTTGCAATCCGACCCCCGCAATACCGACGCCCTCCATGGCCTGGCAGCCATTGCCCAAAAACAGGGATATTGGGATCAGGCAGCCCGGGGATACCAAAAAATACTCGAAGCCAATCCGCAAGACGCCATAGCGCTCGCAGCACTGATCAATATCCGCAGCCAGGCCGATCCGGTAACGGCCGAAAGTCGTTTGAAAATGCTCATTGCGACCCAACCAGAACTTGCCGCTCCTTCATTTTCGCTGGGTAATCTATATGCCCGCCAAGGGCGCTGGAACGAAGCGCAGCAGGCCTATTTCCAGGCCTACAACGCTGACCCCGACAACCCCGACATCCTCTATAACCTCGCGATCAGTCTTGAGCACATTCGCCAAACTCAGCTAGCCGTACTGTATTACAGTCAGGCGATATCGGCCGCAAAAAACCACCCGGCTGGGTTTGACAGTGTGCAAGCGGCTGCCCGCATACAGGCCTTGCAGCCTTAACTCCCTGGATGATTCACCCATGAGCCAACTCACGCCTCCATCAGTCCAGCGTCGACGCGTCGGCCAGATACTCATTGCGCATGGCGTGATCAGTGAGGATCAGTTGCGTATCGCCTTGCTCGAACAGATGAAATCCAACCAGCCCGTCGGTCGCCTGCTGGTCTCTTTGGGCTTTGTTTCCGAAGCTACGCTACGTGATGCGCTGAGCGAATCACTTGGCCATGAATCGGTTGACCTTGCCAACACCATCGCCGACCCGGAAGCGGTAAAACTCATTCCCCGCGATCTTGCAAAACGGCATTTGCTGTTAGGCCTGAGCTATTCGCCCATGGCACGCCATCTAAAGGTTGCCATTGCCGACCCCAATGATATTGTCGCCATAGACAAACTGCGGGCTTTGGTTCCCCATGACGTGCACATCGAGACTCTGCTCGCAGGTGAATCAGAAATTAGCCAGGCGATTGATCAGTACTATAGTCATGAATTATCGATTGACGGCATCCTGAACGAAATCGAAACGGGCGAAATTGACTACCGTAGTATCACCTCCACGCTTGACGAATACAGCCAACCGGTAGTGCGGTTGATTGATGCGTTACTGACCGATGCCGTCAAGCGCGGTGCATCCGACATTCACTTCGAGCCTGAAGCCAGCTTTTTGCGTATTCGTTATCGCATTGATGGCTTGCTGCGTCAGATTCGCGCCCTGCATAAATCTTATTGGGCAGCGATGGCAGTACGCATCAAGGTCATGAGCGGCATGAACATCGCCGAGACTCGCGCCCCGCAAGATGGGCGTATTTCACTCAATATCAGTGGCGATACGATTGACTTTCGGGTTTCAGCCCAACCGACCATACACGGCGAAAACATCGTACTGCGTATTCTCGATCGCAAAAAAGGCATTGTACCGCTTGACGGGCTGGGCCTTGATGATCAGCAGATCAGCCTGCTCAAGCTTATGGTCGCCCGGCCTGAAGGCATTATCCTGGTCACCGGCCACACCGGCAGCGGCAAAACCACGACGCTGTATTCCGTGCTCAATCATATCAATCTCGAAGGGGTCAACATCATGACCCTTGAAGATCCTGTGGAGTACCCCATGGCAATGATTCGCCAGACCTCCGTTGCCGAATCTGCCAAGCTGGACTTTGCCAACGGCATACGCTC
>JAUSQB010000132.1 GCA_030652715.1 Rugosibacter sp. | reverse complement strand
TGGGTCAAGGGCAAGACGCTAGATCAGGCGCTGGAAATCAAGAACACGCACATCGCCGAGGAATTGGCTTTGCCGCCGGTAAAAATCCATTGTTCGATTCTTGCAGAAGACGCGATCAAGGCGGCGGTGGCCGATTACCGGCAAAAGCGGGGCGGATGATGACTATGCCAGTGACTTTGTCTGAGCCAGCAGCACAGCATGTGGCGGGGTTCCTTGCCAAGCGCGGCAAGGGGGTTGGCATTCGTCTTGGCGTCAAGACTTCCGGCTGTTCTGGATTGGCGTACAAGCTTGAGTTTGCCGATGATGCGCTGCCTGAGGACCTGGTGTTTGAAAGTCACGGCGTCAAGGTGTTGATCGACCCCAAAAGCCTGCCGTATCTTGAAGGGACGGAATTGGACTATACGAAAGAAGGCCTGAATGAAGGCTTTAAGTTCAATAATCCAAATGTCAAAGGCGAATGCGGTTGCGGCGAATCGTTTACAACAACGACTTGAGTTTCGCTGAATGAGTTTTGAAAATTCCACCTTGAGGCCTGATTTTTCTGCGGACCACTTTGCGCTGCTGGATTTGCCGCGCCAGCAAGCGTTGAATGGTGACGAGCTTGGTCAGAAGTTTCGCAGCCTGCAAGCCTTGGTGCATCCTGACCGCTATGTGCAAGCGGGGGATGCGCAACAGCGCTTGGCCATGCAGTGGGCAACCCGCGTGAATGAGGCCTGCCAAATACTGAAGTCGCCTGGAAAGCGAGCGCTGTATTTACTTACCCTGCTGGGCTTTGATCCGCAGGTGGAAAGCAACACGGCGATGCCAGTTGCATTTTTGATGCAGCAGATGGAATTGCGTGAAAACGTCATGGCGGCACGTGCAGCCGGTGATGAAGCCTTTCTGGAGGCTGCACACGCGACGCTGTGTCGCGATGTTGCCGAGTCGCATCAGCAGTTGATTGAACTTATCGATCACCAGCATGATTACACAGCGGCAGCCGACCTTGTACGCAAGCTCATGTTTCAGGAAAAACTGCTGCACGAAATTAACGACGCGCTCGAAGCCGTCACTTCTTAAAAAATACTATGGCTCTTTTGCAAATTGCTGAACCGGGTGAATCGGTTGCGCCTCACCAGCATCGCCTGGCAATAGGTATTGATTTAGGGACGACCAATTCGCTGGTCGCTACGGTGCGCAGCGGCATGAGCGTGGTGTTGAGCGATGAAAAAGGCCATCCTTTGTTACCCTCGGTGGTTCGTTATACGGCTGACGGTAACGTTGGCGTAGGCTATGCCGCTGAGCCTTGGAAATCGCTCGACCCCAAGAATACGATTGTGTCAGTCAAACGCTTCATGGGGCGCGGGCGGGCGGATATTGCGCACAGCGAAACCCTGCCCTATGATTTTGTCGACGCTGGCGGCATGGTCAAGATCAAGACGGTGGCGGGCATCAAAAGCCCGGTAGAAGTTTCGGCTGAAATTCTCAAAACCTTGCGTTTGCGTGGGGAAGCCGCGCTGGGCGGCGAGCTCACCGGGGCGGTGATTACCGTGCCCGCTTACTTTGACGATGCGCAGCGCCAGGCGACCAAAGATGCCGCACAGCTAGCGGGGCTGCATGTGCTGCGCTTGCTGAACGAGCCAACGGCTGCGGCCATTGCGTATGGCCTGGACAATGCGGCCGAAGGCATCTACGCTATTTTCGATCTGGGTGGTGGCACGTTCGATATTTCCATTTTGCGTCTTGCCAAGGGTATTTTCGAGGTGCTTTCGACCGGCGGAGATTCCGCACTGGGCGGGGACGATTTTGATCATCGCGTGTTTTGCTGGATCATCGCAGAAGCCGGGCTCAAGCCTTTATCGCTACGCGACACTCGTCTGTTGCAGGGGCATGCGCGAGAAGCCAAGGAGTATCTCTCGCAGCATGGCGAGGCGCCGATTACCGTGAAGCTCAGCAGCGGCGAATATGTCGATCTGGTACTTACCACAGACATATTCACCGAAATTACGCGCACACTGGTGCAAAAAACATTATCCGCTACCAAAAAGGCGCTGCGCGATGCGGGTTTGACGATCGCTGAAGTGCGCGGTGTGGTGATGGTCGGCGGGTCAACACGCATGCCGCAAATCCAGCATGCGGTGGGCGAGTTTTTCAAGCAGGAACCGCTTAATAATCTTGATCCGGACAAAGTGGTTGCGCTGGGTGCTGCCATGCAGGCTAATCTGCTGGCGGGTAATCGGGCAGCGGGTGATGACTGGTTATTGCTGGATGTGATTCCTTTATCCTTGGGCTTGGAAACCATGGGTGGCCTGGTCGAGAAAGTCATCCCGCGCAATTCGACGATACCTGTTGCGCGTGCGCAGGAGTTCACGACGTTTAAGGATGGCCAAACAGCCATGTCCATCCATGTGGTGCAAGGCGAGCGTGATCTGGTTTCCGTATGCCGCAGCCTGGCGCGTTTTGAGTTGCGCGGCATCCCGCCCATGGTGGCGGGCGCTGCGCGTATCCGTGTGACATTTCAGGTGGATGCGGACGGCCTGCTTGCGGTTTCTGCCCGCGAGCAGACGACCGGCCATGAGGCACGTATTGAAGTCAAACCCTCATATGGCCTCACGGATAACGAGATTTCCGAGATGCTAAAAGAGAGCTTCTCTCACGCGCGCGAGGACGCTTCCTTGCGGGCGCTGCGTGAAATGCAGGTTGAGGCCAAACGCTTGCTGGAGGCAATCCGCTCCGCATTGATCAGCAGCGGCGGGATTCTTTCCGTGGATGAGCGCGCACGCATTGAGGTTGCGATGGGGCATCTGCAAAGTGTGGTGGATAGCGATGATCGTCCGGCGATTGATGCGGCCATGAAAGCACTCAACGATGCGACCGATGAATTTGCCGCACGGCGCATGAATCAAAGCGTGCAGCAGGCCCTTGCCGGAAAAAATATTGACCAGGTAACGTTATGACGCAAATGATTGTTTTACCCCATCCCGAGTTGTGTCCCGAGGGCGCCGTGATCGAAGCGGCTGCCGGTACCTCGGTGTGCGATGCCTTGCTTGAAAATGACATCGAAATTGAGCATGCCTGCGAAAAATCCTGCGCTTGCACCACGTGCCATGTGGTCGTGCGCGAGGGGTTTGCATCGCTGCCGCCTGCCGAAGAGCTGGAAGAAGATATGCTTGATAAAGCCTGGGGGCTGGAGCCGAATTCGCGCCTCTCTTGCCAGGCAATTGTGGGCACGACGCCGCTGGTTATTGAAATACCTAAATACACCATCAACATGGTCAAGGAGGTCAAGCGATGAAATGGACGGATAGCCTGGATATTGCACTGGCGCTGATTGATCGCCATCCTGAAGTTGATCCGACACGTATCAATTTTGTTGACTTGATGAACTGGGTTTTGGCCTTGCCGGGCTTTGAAGAAGACGCAACGCATTGTGGCGAAAAAAAGCTGGAAGCCATTCAGCAAGCGTGGATAGATGAAGCGGAATAAGGTGAGCCAAGCGTTTTATGTTGATAGACACCCATTGCCATCTTGACGCCGCAGAATTTGATGCAGACCGCGAGGCAGTTGCTCAGGCGGCAAGGCAATCAAACGTTTCAGTGATTGTTGTGCCGGCTGTCGAACGAGCGAATTTTGGTGCAGTGGCCTCGGTTTGCCGCGAGCATACGGGGTGCGTGGCAGCGTATGGAATTCATCCGATGTATGTTGCCAAAGCGTGCGAAGAAGATATTCAGGCGCTGCGTGAAACCATAGCCCGTGAGCAACCGGTTGCGGTGGGCGAGATTGGCTTGGATCGCTTTGTTGCGGAGCGCGATGACGCACAACAGCTTTATTATTTTGTCGAGCAGCTCAAAATTGCGCAGATAGCCGATCTGCCCGTGTTATTGCATGTGCGCCGCGCCATTGACCCGATTTTGCAGCAACTGCGGCGTGTGAGGGTGTGCGGAGGCATAGCGCACGCTTTTAATGGCAGCCAGCAGCAGGCAGAAGAATTCATCAAGCTAGGCTTTAAGCTGGGCTTTGGCGGGGCGATGACTTTCCCTCGTGCGCAGCGCATCCGCAAACTGGCGGCGACGCTTCCGTTAGACTCTATCGTGCTGGAAACCGATGCGCCGGATATGCCACCGGAATGGAAAGTCGGCGCTCGCAACACGCCGGATCAATTGCCGCGCATAGCCCAGACACTGGCTTTGTTGCGCGGTGTCCCCCTTTCTGTGATTGCTGAAGCGACAACCGCGAATGCCGTCACTGTTTTGCCCCGGCTTAGCCCGGCTGATTTGATGTTTACCCCGTAACCCCCACCCACCCACCAGGAGATCACCATGAGTACTGTAAATTTTCACGGCAACCCTATCCGCCTTAATGGCACGTTACCCAAAGCCGGTGCTAAATCGCCCGATTTTCAACTGACCAGTGGTGCTCTTGCCGATGTGTCGCTGAAAGATTTTGCCGGTAAGCGCAAAGTGCTGAACATCGTGCCTAGCCTTGATACGCCAACGTGCGCCACCTCCACACGCAAGTTCAACGAGCTGGCTGCGCAACTCCCCAATACGGCGATTCTGGCCGTGTCAGCCGATCTGCCATTTGCCGCCAAGCGTTTTTGCGATATGGAAGGAATCACGAATGTCGCGCATTTATCCACCTTCCGCCATCCTGAATTTCTGGCAGCCTGGGGCGTTGGTTTGGCCGAAGGCCCTCTGGCAGGTTTGACAACGCGTGCCATTGTGGTTCTTGATGCCAATGATCAAGTCATTCATAGCGAGCTAGTGGCTGAAATTGGCGACGAACCTAACTACGATGCGGTATTGAAAGCGCTCGCTTAAATAGCGTTACAGCGTTACGCAGGCCAGGTAAAGCTGAAGAATCGCCGGATGCTACAGGCTTTATGTCCTGTAGCATCCGGCGATTTTCTTTGTCTGTGAGCGGCGCAAGATGGATGGTTCCCAATGCAGGTAAGCGATGGGCTAAAATCTATGGCTAGCTCACCCACCAAGTGAGCAATAAATTTTTATTCAGCCTAGGAGATTGACTTGAAAATTCTTGTCCCGGTCAAGCGTGTGATTGACTACAACATTAAAGTCCGCGTCAAGGCGGACAACACCGGCGTTGATCTGGCGAATGTCAAAATGGCCATGAATCCTTTTGATGAAATCGCAATTGAAGAGGCGTTGCGTTTGAAAGAAGCTGGGGTCGCCACCGAGGTGGTTGCTATTTCTTGTGGTGTCACTGCGTGCCAGGAAACCTTGCGCACGGCCATGGCTTTAGGTGCCGATCGCGGCATTCTGGTTGAAACCGAGGTTGAGTTGCAGCCACTGGCGGTGGCTAAATTACTCAAGGCCATTGCACTCAAGGAATCTCCGCAACTGATTATTCTGGGCAAGCAGGCTATTGATGATGATGCCAATCAGACAGGCCAGATGCTGGCCGCATTAATGGGGTGGCCGCAAGCGACATTTGCTTCGAAAGTGGTGGTGGATACTGCTGCAGGCTCGGTGACTGTGACGCGTGAAGTGGATGGGGGGTCAGAAACGCTGGCACTGACTTTGCCTGCCATTGTGACGACTGACTTGCGGCTGAACGAGCCGCGTTATGCCACCTTGCCCAACATCATGAAGGC
>JAUSQB010000131.1 GCA_030652715.1 Rugosibacter sp. | reverse complement strand
AAGTGGCCGACGCATTCGGTGCATTTCCCCGGATCGATGACATAAATTTCGTCGCCTTGCGAGATGGCGTTATTGGGGCATTCCGGCTCGCACACATCGCAATTAATGCACTCGTCTGTAATTATTAAAGACATGATTTTCCTTAGGTTACTCAGTTACAAATTAATTCTTTTGTGCGGCTGCTTTTTTGGCTAAATACGCCAGCACCTGTGGTGACACAAACTTTGACACATCCCCGCCGAGCAGGGCGATTTCGCGCACCATGGTGGCAGAAATAAACATGTATTGTTCAGCGGGCGTGAGAAAAACCGTTTCCACATCGGGATACAAATTTCGATTCATGCCGGCCATTTGAAACTCGTAATCAAAATCAGACACTGCACGCAACCCGCGGATAACAATGGTTGCATGATGCTCATAGACAAAATTCATGAGCAGGCAATCAAAGCCGTGTACTTCAACATTCGGCATTTCCCGCAAAATCTCGCGCGCCATATCCACCCGTTCAGCCATTGAAAACAGCGGGGTTTTTTTGCGGCTTTCTGCCACGCCGATAATCACTCGGCCAAACAGACCCGCAGCCCGCCGTACTAAATCTTCGTGGCCCCGCGTAAAGGGGTCAAACGTGCCCGGATAAACCGCGATGCTTGTGCTCATGTTGACTCCAGCAAATGAAAATAAACCTGGCCCGCCTGCCCCGCCTTGATAACCGACCATCGGCCCAGTTGTGCAAGCGGTGCTTCCGCTTCGACATAAAGACACGCCGCAGGAGTTGCCAGTTCTTCCAGCCGGGGCGCGACGCGCGCCAGCCAGCCCTGACCATAGGGCGGATCGAGAAAGATCAGATCAAAACGCTGGCCGGTTGGGGGGGTGAATTTTAGCGCATCACACGAAAACAGTTGGATTCGGTCGCAAGCAAAGCTATCGACGTTTTTTTTCAACGCATGAAAAACGTGTTTCGATTGTTCCACACAGGCTACATACGACGCACCGCGCGAGGCTGCCTCCATGCCCAGCACACCACTCCCGGCAAACAGATCGAGGCAGCGCAGACCCGTCAAATCATGTCCTATCCAGTTAAACAAGGTTTCACGCACGCGATCAGGCGTTGGCCGCAGACCCGGCGCATCGGTCACTTGAAGTTGCCGACTACGCCACGCGCCGCCGGTGATGCGAACTTTGCTCATGCGCAGCAGAGATGTTTAATCAGCCGCCACAACAACGGTAACCAAGTGGTCACGCGGGACATGACGGGCGAAGGCATCACGCACCTGGGCGATCGTCACCGCATTGACCCGCGCCGGAAAATCATCCAGATACGTGAGTGGCAAGCCATAGAAGCCTATGATGGACAAATAGCCCAGCAATTTGGCATTGCTATCTAAACGCAACGCCAAGCCATCGACAAGATTTTTTTTCGCTGCCGCCAACTCTTGCGCCGTCGGGCCTTGTGCCATGAACTGGGTTAATACGTCATCAACCACTTTGAGGGCATCATTGACTTGCGAGCGCTTGGTTTGCAAGCTAATGCCAAAGGGACCGCTCAACAGTTGCGGATAAAAATAAGAACTCACGCTGTACACATAGCCTCGTTTTTCACGTACCTCTTTCATCAGTCGCGAGGTAAACCCACCGCCTCCCAAGCTGTAATTGCCCACCAGCAGAGGAAAATAATCCGCATCGCCTCGCCGAACAGCGGGCAATCCAATACGCACATGGCTTTGCAGTGCCGGATGCGCCAGCTTAATCGTCTGACCTTCCGGCAACGTGACAGGCGGTAAAGTGACAGCGACCCCGCTGTCAGGCAGAGCTTGCGCCAACTGATCCGCGATGGCTTCAGCTTCGCTGCGCGAAATATCGCCAATGAGGGAAATTGTCGCATTTTTAGCGGCGTAATGCTGCTGATGAAAATCGACCACATCTTGCCGTGTAATGGCCGCTACACTCTCGACAGTGGCGCTGACGCCATAAGGGTGGTCGGGATAAATCGCTGCGACAAATCGCTTGGCGGCAATCGCACCCGGCTGCGTGTCCGCTTCACGGATAGCAGCGATGCTGCGTTCTTTTTCACGCGCGAGTATGGCTTCCGGAAAAGTCGGCGCTGACAGCACGGCGCGCATGAGCGCTAACGCGGCCTCACGCTCCGGTTTTGAAGAAAGCGTGCGCAGCGCCACGCTGGCACGATCGTTATCCACCCCGCCGCCCAGTTGAGCGCCGGTATCCGTCAGGCGCTCGGCGAATTGTTCCTCGTCCAGATCGCCCGCACCAGCTTCCAGCAAACCGCGTGTGAGGCCAGGCAATCCGGCTTTGCCAGGCGCGGCATAAACATTGCCAGCGGCAAAATCGAGTTGCACGTCAAGCATGGGCAAACCACGGGTTTCAACGAAATACACGCGTGTGCCAACGGCGGTAGTCCAGTGTTCTATGGTTACGCCTGCTGTTGCCCCTGCGGAAAAACTCGCAAGGACAAGAACAGAAAAAAAGGTTTTCAAGAAATGCTTTTTCATCGTCATAAACTTTCTGCAACCAAGGATAATCAAATAGGCCAAAGTCATGATTGATGCTTTGACTAATGCCGCATCTTAACCTCAGCACTTGATGCAGGTCTGGCATCAGCGGTATCCATCGGCTGAGGATCAAGCACGGCGATGGTCAATGTGTCATCTTTAAAATATTTTCTTGCCACGGCCTGAACTTCTTCTGCGCTAACCCCTTTGAGCTGATCGACCAGCAGGTCAATGTCCCGCCAGGACAGGCCAACAGCCTCCACGCCACCAATTTCCATTGCCTGTGCCATGAGCGAATCCCGCTTGTAGGTTTGCCCGGCAATGAGCTGGGTTTTCACCCGGGCGAGTTCTTCTGGCGCAATGCCAGACTCTTGTATGCGGGCGATTTCTGCGCGCAAGGCAGCTTCTAAATCAGCCACGCTACGCCCTTCTGCCGGTTGGCCGCCCATGGTGAACGTCGCTTCGCCACGCACCGTGCCGTCATAACCCGCACCAGCGGATTGCGCAATGCGCGTGCCCCGCACCAGGTTTTTGGCCAACCGTGAAGTATCATTGCCATCGAGAATCCCTGCTAGAACTTCCAATGCATAGGGGTCACGGTCTTGATGTACATCGCGCAGGCGAGGCACTTTCCAGAGCATGGAAAGATAGGGTAACTTGGCCGGTGCCTTGACGCTCACACGTCGCCAGCCTTTTTGTTCCGGCTCATTCTGCGGCTTACGTTCGGGCAGCGCGCGGGCTTTATGCACGCCGTAATATTTTTTCGCCAGGCGGAAGACCTCCTTGTGTTCGACATCGCCCGCCACCACGACATATGCATTGCTCGGCATGTACCACTGGGTGTACCAGTCATGTGCATCTTGCCAGGTCAAGTTTTCCAGGTCATTCATCCAGCCTATGATAGGGCGTCGATAAGAGTGCGCTAAAAACGCCGTGCCGCGAACGGCCTCAAACACCTGCGCCCGCGGATTATCATCAGTGCGCAAACGGCGCTCTTCCATCACGACTTTGATTTCGGCAGCAAATTCTGCTGGAGTAAAGACCAGGTTCGCCATTCGGTCCGCTTCAAGCTGCATCATTTCGGGCAATGCGCCCTTGGGCACAATCTGAAAATACGCAGTGTAGTCGTAGGAAGTGAAGGCGTTGTCCTGTCCGCCTGCGGCAGCCACGCGCCGATTGAATTCGCCAGGAGGCTGTCGCTTGGTACCTTTGAACATTAAATGTTCCAGCGCATGCGCGACACCCGATGTACCATCTTTTTCATCCATGCTGCCGACACGATACCAAACCATGTGCACTACGGTAGGCGCGCGATGATCTTCTTTGACGATAACGCGCAGCCCGTTGGGCAAAGTGGTTTCAAATGTATTGAGCGAGGGATTAGCAAAAGTCGGCGCTGGCAAGACGGCGAAAAACAACAAGGTCGCAAAAAAAATAGGTAATTTCATGGTGGGATTCGGTAGGTATCCGCTGAAAGGTCAATGCGAGAGAGGGCGCTCTGTTAAAATTAGCTCCGCGCGACATCTTATCGCTTCCGCCTCTGACATCTCACCCCTATGTTTAGTTTCCTCAAAAAAAAGGACACGCCCTCTGCGTTGAGCGTGCCCGACGCGGCTGACACAGCAACAAGTACTCACGAAGCAACAGCCGCCACCACGCCCTCCGCCCCCTCATGGCGCGACCGGCTGAAAACAGGCCTCGCGCGTACGCGCGCAACGCTCACCACGCCGCTGGGCGAACTGTTCAGCCGCAGTCGAATTGACGAAGCGCTGCTGGATGATCTTGAAACCACCTTGCTCACCGCCGATTGTGGCGTCGATGCCACGCAATGGTTGCTGGATGAACTCAAATCAGCCGTCAAGAAAAACAAGCTCGAAAACCCCTCGCAACTGCGCCACGTACTGGCCGATCGGCTGACAACGCTGCTCGCGCCACTGGAACAGCCGCTGGATGTGACGGCACACAAACCCTTTATCGTGATGATTGCCGGTGTAAACGGCGCGGGCAAAACCACCTCCATCGGCAAATTGGCGAAACACTTTCAGAGCCAGGGCAAAAGTGTGTTGCTTGCCGCAGGCGACACCTTCCGCGCAGCAGCACGTGAGCAACTCAAAGCCTGGGGCGAACGCAATGGCATAGCCGTCATCGCACAAGAGTCAGGCGACCCTGCCGCCGTGGTATTCGACGCAATCAGCGCTGCGCGCGCACGCAATATCGATGTTGTTCTGGCCGATACCGCAGGCCGCCTGCCCACCCAATTGCATCTGATGGAAGAAATTGCCAAAGTACGCCGCGTCATTCAAAAAATCGACGCCACCGGCCCGCATGAAGTATTACTCGTGCTGGATGCCAACATCGGCCAAAACGCTGTGCAACAGGTCAAGGCGTTCGATCAATCCATTCATGTGACGGGCCTCGTGCTGACCAAACTGGATGGCACCGCCAAAGGCGGCGTGCTGGCTGCCATCGCCCGGCAATGCCCCAAGCCCGTACGCTTCATTGGCGTCGGTGAAGGCATTGATGACTTGCAGCCGTTCCGGGTGGATGAATTTGTCGAGGCGCTGTTATCTGGGCCGGAAAAGACCGCTTGAGGATGCTAAAAGCGCATCATGGCTGGCATGACTCCCGCAGCGAGTCAGCGCAGGCTCTCTAGAGAAGCCGCAGGACCGAACACGGCAAGCAGCGTGAGATCTTCCTCGATGTTAAAGAAGGAATGCTCGGTTGTTGCACTTACAAAAAGCACCATGCCGGGTCGCACTTCACGTTCCTCGTCACCCATGCGCAGCCGGGCAAGCCCGTCAAGGACGATGTAAATTTCATCTTCCAGATGCGGTGCCTGCATATCCAGTGCGCCCGCAGGCAACCGATACATTGCGCAAGACATTTGCGAGGATCGCAAAAACTCCATGAAGCGCGGCTCTGTACCTTCGACTTTTTTTCTCAGATCAGCCAGATCAAACACTTGCCATGCGTGTGCGGACATACAATGCCTTTCTTTGAGTATTGCGTTATGGGTAAGTCTACCGAATCCAGCATCCGACTTTGTGCACATTGTCAATAAAGACGGTCTTCTGAATAACGAGTTGGCACAAGAAAACCCGATAGACACTCTTAATGGATGTTTTTAGTTTATAGACACAATCGACCCTTAGCGTCCCGTTCTCCAAATAAATACCCGCAAGAATAGCCCCGAAATGAACGCATCTGATTTTCAAGCATTCCCTTTCACCGCGTGATGTGCGCTAAACGCACCAGCCCGGTACAGATTACCTCATCAGAATTCAACTTCCAGTTCCTCAATATCGATGGGTTCCAGCTTGGCAGCAGCAATCCATTCTTGCAGCTCCGGCATAGCCATCACCGTTTGGCAATAGGCGGCACAAACCAGGTCGAGTTCGACGTTGTAAGTCAGGAACCGGGTCACCACCGGTGCGTACATGGCGTCCGCCATGCTGCGCTGCTTGCCGAACAGCCAAGGGCCACCGTAGCGGGTGATGCAGTCGCGCCAGATTTCAGTAATGCGTTCGATATCGCCTTTGGCGCGCGACCAAACGGTAAACATTTTTATAGTGGCATTGAGATTCATCGGCAGCGCCGAGCGCAAAGCGGAAAACCCGGAGTGCATTTCACCGCAGATAGAGCGACAATGCGCACGTGCCGCCTGATCAGCGGGCAGCACGCCAGCTTTAGGCTTGATTTCATGAAGATATTCGGCGATAGCCAGTGTGTCCCAGACGGAAATGCCATCATGCTCCAGCCGCGGCACGAGAACGGAAGGCGAGAGCAGCAGCAACTCGGCCCTGGCCGACGCATCGTCAGTTGCAACCCGCTTCTCGGTAAACGGCAGCCCGGCAAAGCGAACCAGCAGCCAGCCGCGCAGAGACCATGAGGAATAATTTTTGCTGCTCAGGGTGAGGCTGGCTTTGGTCTTGGTCATTGGCAACTCCAGTATCCGGGGAAAGTGACAGCCTCTAGCCGGGCTAGGAGCCTGTCAAAAGAATCATATCGCGCTTCTACGTGGTATCGTTACAAAATAAAGCAAATCTCATACCATGGGTTTTGCTTTTTCCGTTAATAATGCAACCCATGCACATAGTTTGCTTGTTCTCGGAATAGCATGCCCTACCCGAAAAAGGATCCATGATGATTGCCGCAACCGCGCCCCACTACCAGATGTATCAGGCTTTTTTTGACGCCTGCTATCCTGCGCGCAGTACAGCCCGTGCGCTGGCACCCTGGTTACATCAAACCATGTTCTGGATGCCGGATAACCATGCCGTGCGCAAACTGACCGCCCTGTGCGAGGCAGTTGCATTGACTGGCCTGACGCACGAACGGCCAAGTTTCGGGATTGACGCCATTGAAGTAGACGGACAAAAAGTCGCCGTGCATGAAGAAGCGGCCCATGTCACGCCCTTCGCCACCTTGCTGCATTTTCGTAAAAACATGCCCAACCCTGGCCCCAAGGTGCTGCTGATCGCACCCATATCGGGCCACTTTGCTACGTTGCTGGCCGACACCGCACGCACGCTGCTCCAGCATCACGACGTCTATATCACCGACTGGCACAACGCCCGCGATGTGCCGCTCAGTGCCGGTACCTTCGGCATGGATGCCTTCATCGATCACCTGATCGAATTCATCGACTGGCTGGGGCCCGAAACCCATCTGGTTTCAGTATGCCAGCCAACGGTAGGCACACTTGCCGCAGTGGCCGTCATGGCTGCAGCGCAAAACCCCAACCAGCCGCGCAGCATGACGCTGATGGCAGGGCCCATTGACTGCCGCATCAACCCCAGCGGGGTAAACAAACTGGCAACGGATAAACCGATTGAGTGGTTTGAAAAGAACCTGATTGGCCTGGTGCCCTTGCGCTACAAAGGTGCTTTGCGCCGCGTGTATCCGGGCTATTTGCAGATTTCCGCTTTTTTGAGCATGAACGCCGATCGGCATATGGATTCCTTTCGCAACATGTACGCTAGCCGGGTGAGTGGCGATCACGCCAAGGCCGAAAACATCAAGGATTTTTACTCGGAATACCTGGCCATGATGGATATGCCCGCTGAGTTTTACCTTGAAACCGTGCGCCTCGTCTTTCAGGAGCATGCGTTACCGCAAGGGAAACTGGAATATCGCGGCAAGCGGGTGGATCCTTCGACAATCCGCCGTACGGCGCTGTTTACAGTAGAAGGCGAGAAGGATGACATTTGCTCTATCGGCCAAACCTTGTCAGCTCACGATCTGTGCAGCAAGCTCGCCCCCTATCGCAAGCAGCACCATCTTCAGCCCGGTGCCGGCCATTACGGCGTGTTCAATGGCAAGCGCTGGGAGCGGCAGATCTACCCGCGCGTGCGGGCCTTCATTCATGACTTTAATGCATAACAAGTTATCTCCGCCATACAGAAAAAGTCGGCACTGGTAGGACGCCATGCAGTTTGAATCGGCCAAAGGAAGTGCAGAGCCGTTTCTGGAAAGTCCCTTTGGGAGGATAGTGCGAAAGGTGTCGTTGTGGACGGTAAACTGTGTCCTGAATTTGATGACCCGCCTTGACCGTCCACACAAAATACGTACCAATCTTCTCGACACATGATTCGTTTTGACCGCGTTGCCAAACGTTACCCACCAGGTATTGACGCCTTGTCTGCGTTGAGCTTTGAAATGGCAGCAGGCGACATGTTAATTGTCAGCGGCCACTCGGGGGCGGGCAAATCGACGTTGATTAAACTCATTGCCGCGATCGAGAAACCAACGTCCGGTGCGGTGCTGGTTGCCGGACAAAATGTCGGCGGGCTTGCACGCTCGGCTTTGCCTTTTTTGCGTCGTCGCCTGGGGCTCGTGTTGCAGGATCAAAAACTGCTTTTTGATCGCTCGGTTTTCGAAAACGTCATGCTGCCACTGACTATTACCGGCTTTCCGCCCAAAGAAGCCACACGGCGCGTACACGCTGCGCTGGATAAAGTGGGCTTGGCCGCGCGCGAAAAAGCGCTGCCGATTGCGCTGTCCGGCGGCGAACAGCAGCGGCTGGCCATCGCCCGTGCGGTTGTTAGCCGCCCGGCGTTACTCCTCGCGGATGAGCCCACGGCTCACCTCGACGCTGAAACAGCAACCGATGTCGCACGCATCTTTCAAGAATTTCACCGCGCCGGTGTCACGGTATTAATTGCAACCTATGACGGCCACTTGTTTCCTGATGCGCGAACGCTCCGCCTGGATCACGGACAATCGGTGTCATGACGAGGCCATGAATTTCCGATGAACATCTGGCTCCACCACCACCGTAGCGCTCTGCGCATGGCTTTGCGTCGGCTCATCTCTACACCGCTGGCAACCTTGTTGTCTCTGCTGGCGATTGGTATTGCGTTAACACTCCCCGCTGGCGGCCAGATGCTGTTAAACAATATTCGGCCGCTTGTGGGCAACACATCGGCTACGCCGCAGATTTCCGTATTCATGGCGACTGATGCCGGACGCGATGCCGCGAACGAACTGGGTACCCGCTTAAAAAAACATCCGTTGGTGAAACAACAACAATTTTTGCCTCGCGAAGACACCTTGCAGCGCATGAGAGCCAATGCAGGATTGCGTGAGGTAATTGACGTCTTGCCCGACAACCCATTTCCCGATGCGTTTATTGTCACGGCCCGCAACGAGCGACCCACAACGCTTGATGCGATCGTCGACGAGTTTCGCCAATGGCCCAAAGTTGCGCATGTTCAACTGGATTCAGCGTGGGCTCGAAGGCTAGAAGCCCTGCTCCACCTGGGCCGGAATGCCATCATTCTGCTGGGAGGGTTATTGGCTACCGGGTTAATCGCCATTACCTTCAATATTATTCGCATGCAAGTTTTAACCCATCGCGCCGAAATTGAGGTCTCTCAACTGCTGGGGGCGACTAACAGATTTATTCGGCGGCCCTTCTTGTATTTTGGTGCTTTACTGGGTTTAGGCGGCGGCATCACTGCGTGGCTGATGATTGCTGCTGCCGCCTGGTGGCTACGTGCCCCGCTGGGCGATCTGTTGCTGCTGTATGACTTTAACTTTGTTCTACAACCCTTGAGCCTGACTGACTCTGCGATGTTGCTTGGCGCTGCGACCGGGCTTGGCTGGTTAGGCGCTTTATTATCCCTTGGCCAACATTTGCGCCATCCCTGCACCCTTGGCTGATTAAATGGAACTTACAAAGCTATTGGCACTCTCAACTCCAGAGTGCTAATATAGTTTTTCAGGAGGCAAAACCATGGCTAACGTGTTATCTCATAGGCAGTTTCCAACCATTTCTACTAGCGGAAGTATTGAGGCCTATATTTCAGCCGCAAATCGCATGCCCATGCTAAGTGAAACTGAGGAGCTTGCCTTGGCACGCCGTTTTGCAGAAGAGGGGGATATTGATGCCGCTCGTACATTAGTGACATCCCATTTGCGTTTGGTCATTGCTATTGCGCGCGGCTATCTCGGCTACGGTTTGCCTCACGCTGATTTGATTCAGGAAGGCAAT